>NZ_JAZDCX010000021.1:0-109719 GCF_036323805.1 Streptomyces rubellus | reverse complement strand
CCCCCCCCCCCCCCCCCCCCCCCCCCCGCCCCCCCCCCGCCCGGCCCCCCCCCCCCCCCCCCGACCAGCCGCCCCGTCCCACCCTCCCGAAGGCTTCCGAAAGGCTCCGATACCGTGACCCGTGACGCGAGCAACGACGCGTACCTCTACGACGCCATCCGCACCCCGCGCGGACGCGGCAAGGCCGGCGGCGCCCTGTACGGGACCAAGCCGATCGACCTGGTCGTCGGCCTGATCCACGAGCTGCGCCGCCGCTTCCCCGGACTGGACCCGGCCGCGATCGACGACATCGTGCTGGGCGTCGTCACCCCGGTCGGCGACCAGGGCGCCGACATCGCCCGCACCGCCGCCACCGCCGCCGGACTGCCGGAGTCGGTGGCGGGCGTCCAGGAGAACCGCTTCTGCGCCTCCGGCCTGGAGGCCGTCAACCTGGCCGCCGCCAAGATCCGCTCCGGCTGGGAGGACCTCGTCCTGGCGGGCGGGGTGGAGTCGATGTCCCGGGTGCCGATGGGCTCCGACGGCGGTGCCTGGGCCATGGACCCGATGACCGCCTACGAGACCTCCTTCGTCCCGCAGGGCATCGGCGCCGACCTGATCGCCACCATCGAGGGCTTCTCCCGCCGCGACGTGGACGAGTACGCCGCGCTGTCCCAGGAGCGCGCCGCGCAGGCGTGGAAGGAGGGCCGCTTCGACCGATCGGTCGTCCCCGTCACCGACCGCGCCGGCCTGACCGTCCTCGACCGCGACGAGCACCCGCGCCCCGGCACCACCGCCGAATCCCTGGCCGCCCTCAAGCCGTCCTTCGCCGCGATCGGCGAGGCGGGCGGCTTCGACGCGGTGGCGCTGCAGAAGTACCACTGGGTGGAGAAGATCGACCACGTCCACCACGCGGGCAACTCCTCCGGCATCGTGGACGGCGCCGCGCTGGTGGCGATCGGCAGCCGCGAGGTGGGGGAGCGGTACGGGCTCACCCCGCGGGCCCGGATCGTCTCCGCCGCCGTCTCCGGCTCCGAGCCGACCATCATGCTCACCGGACCGGCCCCCGCCTCCCGCAAGGCACTCGCCAGGGCGGGCCTGACGATCGACGACATCGACCTGGTGGAGATCAACGAGGCGTTCGCGGCCGTCGTGCTGCGCTTCGTCAAGGACATGGGCCTGCCGCTGGACAAGGTCAACGTCAACGGCGGCGCCATCGCCCTGGGGCACCCGCTGGGCGCCACCGGCGCGATGATCCTGGGCACCCTCGTCGACGAACTCGAGCGCCAGGACAAGCGCTACGGCCTGGCCACCCTGTGCGTCGGCGGCGGCATGGGCATCGCCACCGTCGTCGAGCGGCTGTGAGCCACGGCGGCCCCACCCCCCGGACACAGCGACCCGCGACACGCAACGGAGACCGAGTAACCGCCATGGCAGCCCCCGCCCCGTCCACCATCCGCTGGGAGCAGGACGACACCGGTGTCGTCACCCTCACCCTGGACGACCCGGACCAGTCCGCCAACACCATGAACGCCGCGTTCGCCGCCTCGCTGGCGGCCGTCGCCGACCGGCTGGAGAAGGAGAGGGACACCGTCCGCGGTGTGATCGTCACCTCCGCCAAGAAGACCTTCTTCGCCGGCGGCGACCTGCACGACCTGCTCGCCGTCCGCCCCGAGCAGGCGCAGGAGCTGTTCGAGCGCGGCATGGCCGTCAAGCGGAACCTGCGCCGCGTCGAGACCCTGGGCGTCCCCGTCGTCGCCGCGCTCAACGGCGCCGCGCTCGGCGGCGGCCTGGAGATCGCCCTGGCCTGCCACCACCGCGTCGCGCTCGACGCCCCCGGCTCCCGCATCGGTCTGCCCGAGGCCACCCTCGGCCTGCTGCCCGGCGGCGGGGGAGTGGTGCGCACCGTGCGGCTGCTGGGCATCGCCGACGCCCTGCTGAACGTACTGCTCTCCGGGCAGCGGTACGCCCCCCGCGCCGCGCTGGACAAGGGACTGGTCCACGAGGTCGTGGACACCCCCGAGGAGATGCACGCGGCGGCGCGGGCGTTCGTCGACGCCCATCCGGAGTCCGTCCAGCCCTGGGACGTGAAGGGGTACGAGATCCCCGGCGGCACCCCCGCGCACCCGAGGTTCGCCGCGGACCTCCCGGCGTTCCCCGCCAGCCTGGCCAAGCAGCTCGGCGGCGCCCCCTACCCGGCCCAGCGCGACATCCTGGCCGCCGCCGTCGAGGGCGCCCAGGTCGACTTCGACACCGCCCAGGTGATCGAGTCCCGCTACTTCACCTCGCTGGCCACCGGCCAGACGGCCAAGAACATGATCCAGGCGTTCTTCTTCGATCTCCAGGCGGTCAACTCCGGACGCAGCCGTCCCGAGGGGATCGAACCGCGGAAGGTGTCGAAGGTTGCGGTGCTCGGCGCGGGCATGATGGGCGCGGGCATCGCGTACGCCTGCGCCGAGGCCGGGATCGAGGTCGTCCTGAAGGACGTGACGGCGGAGGCCGCCGAGAAGGGCAAGGCGCACTCCGCCGCCCTGCTGGAGGCGGCGCTCGCCAAGGGCCGCACCACGCCCGAGAAGCGCGACGCGCTGCTGGCCCGCATCACCCCCACCGCCGGGACGGCCGCGCTCGCCGGCTGCGACGCGGTGATCGAGGCGGTCTTCGAGGACACCGCCCTCAAGCACAAGGTCCTCGCCGAGACCGAGAACGCCGTGGCGCCCGACGCCCTGCTGTGCTCCAACACCTCCACCATCCCCATCACCACCCTGGCCGAGGGCGTGCGCAGGCAGCGGGACTTCATCGGACTGCACTTCTTCTCGCCGGTCGAGAAGATGCCGCTGGTGGAGATCGTCCGGGGCGGGAAGACCGGCGACGAGGCGGTGGCCCGCGCCTTCGACCTGGTGCGGCAGCTCGGCAAGACCCCGATCGTGGTGCGCGACTCCCGGGGCTTCTTCACCTCCCGGGTGATCGGCAGGTTCATCAACGAGGGCATGGCGCTGGTCGCCGAGGGTGTCGAGCCCGCCTCGGTGGAACAGGCCGCCGCCCAGGCCGGCTACCCGGCGAAGGTGCTGGCCCTGGTGGACGAACTGACCCTCACCCTGCCGCGCCGGATCCGCGAGGAGACCCGGCGCGCGGTCGAGGCCGCGGGCGGCACCTGGGAGCCGCACCCGGCCGACACCGTCCTCGACCGGATGATCGACGAGTTCGGCCGCACCGGCCGCGGCGGCGGCGCGGGCTTCTACGACTACGGCCCGGACGGGAAGCGCGCGGGCCTGTGGCCCGGGCTGCGGGAGCACTTCACCCGGCCCGGCACCGACATCCCCTTCGAGGACATGAAGGAGCGGATGCTCTTCGCCGAGGCACTGGACTCCGTCCGCTGTCTGGAGGAGGGCGTGCTGACCTCGGTCGCCGACGCCAACATCGGCTCGGTCCTGGGCATCGGCTTCCCCGGCTGGACCGGCGGCGTCCTGCAGTACGTCAACGGCTATCCGGGGGGCCTGCCCGGCTTCGTCGCCCGGGCCCGCGAGCTCGCCGAGCGCTACGGCGACCGGTTCGCGCCGCCGGAGCCGCTGCTGGAGAAGGCGGCCAGGGGCGAGACCTTCACCGATTCCAGGTGACCCGGTGAACGGCCGGGCCGTCACGGGTGCCGGGCGGCCGCGCCCGGCACCCCGGGCGAGCCGGCCCGGTGAACGGCCCGCCCGCCCCGGGCGGCGAGGCGGGGACGCCCGACACGCCTGACACGTCCGGTGCGCCGGACGGCCGGAGGGCGGACGTCCCCGCCGTCCGGCCTCCGGCCTCCGGCGCCGGGAGCCGCGGGCCCCGTCCCCGGGCGGCCCGGGCCGTCCTCCCGGCCTCACCCCTCGTCGGGGAAGGCGGCCCGCAGCTCCTCGCGCATCGACCGCTGGAAGGCGGTCACCAGCGGCTGCATGTGGGCCGACAGCTCCCGCACGGTCTCCACCCGTTCCGGGTCCTCCTCCTGCCGCCGGTAGGGATCCCACACCTCCTCCTTGAACAGCCTGCTCAGCTCGCGGGCCGCGGCCCGGCCGTGCGCCAGGACGACCGAGCGCGCCGCGCGGAGCGTCTCCAGCGGGACGGGCAGCTCCAGCAGCCGCACCCCCAGCTCCAGGGTGCCGGGATCGACCCGGAAGACGTCCGGGTCCCCGGTACGGGTGAGGACCCCCGTCACCGCCAGCCGGTCGATGTCGTCCTCGGTCAGCTCCCGCCCGGCCCGACGCTCCAGCGCCTCCCGGGTGGTCTCCCGTTCGGTGTCCGGCGCCCAGGAGGCCACCCGGGCCCGGTGGGCGGCCAGCTCCTCCGGGCCGATGCCGGGCGGCAGCCGCCGCAGATGGCGTTCGACGGCCGCCAGCGTCATCCCCTGCCGCCGCAGCTCCGCTATCAGCGCCAGCCGGGCCAGATGGCCGGGGCCGTAGCGCCCCACCCGGCGGGGCCCGATCTCGGGCGGCGGCAGCAGCCCCCGGGTGGAGTAGAAGCGGACCGTGCGGACGGTCACCCCGGCGCGGGCGGCCAGCTCGTCGACGGTCAGGGAGGCAGCCGTGTCCATGCCGGACAGTATCGCCGTCCCACCGGTGTCGCCGGATCCATCGCCCGTCGCCCGCCGGTCCCCTCCGGGCCGGCGGGCCCGCCCCCTCACCCCAGGACGGCGGTCAGCCGCCGGGCTCCGGCCCGGCTCCGCAGGAGCATCCCCTGCTCGTGCCGCTCCGCGGTGCAGCCCTCGGCGCCGGAGACCGCGTCGACGCCCACGAGCAGCACCTGCCAGTCGGCGGGAGGAGAGGCGGATCGCACCTCGGCCCGCAGGACCTCCCCCTCGCGGGAGACGGTGAAAACGGCCGTGGCCCGGCCGTCCGGACCGGTGGCGACCTCGGTGGTGACCTCGGCCCCGTCCGGCAGCTCGTACACCCGCAGGGTGACCCCGTCGGCGTGGTCGTAGTCCGGCCGGTCGTCCACCGCGCCCACCGGGACCACCGCGCCGGGCCGCACCAGCAGCGGGACGCTGTCGAAGCCGTGCCGCTCCCGCACCCAGCGCGGCCCCGTCACCCGCCCACCGGTCAGGAAGTGCGTCCAGGTCCCCTGGGGGACGTAGAAGGAGACGTCCCCCTCCTCGGAGAAGACCGGGGCGACCAGCAGGTCACCGCCGAGCATGTACTGCCGCTCCAGATGGGCACAGGCGGGGTCGCCGGGGAACTCGACGGCCATGGCGCGCATCACCGGCACACCGTCGCTGTGCGCCTCACGCGCCACCGCGTGGAGGTACGGCATGAGCCGCAGCTTGAGCCGGGTGAAAAGCCGCAGGACGGTGACGGACTCCTCGTCGAACAGCCACGGCACCCGGTAGGAGGAGCTGCCGTGCAGGCGGCTGTGCGAGGACAGCAGCCCGAAGGCGATCCAGCGCTTGAAGACCGAGGGGTCCGGCTTTCCCTCGAAACCGCCGATGTCGTGGCTCCAGAACCCGAATCCGGACATCCCCAGCGACAGGCCGCCCCGCAGGCTCTCGGCCATCGCGGTGTACGTCGACTCGCAGTCCCCGCCCCAGTGGACGGGGAACCGCTGGCCGCCCGCCGTGGCCGACCGGGCGAACAGGACGGCGTTCCCCTCGCCGTGCTGTTTGTCCAGCACCTCGAAGACGGTCCTGTTGTACAGCTGGGTGTAGTAGTTGTGCATGCGCTCCGGATCGGAGCCGTCGAAGTAGACGACGTCGGTGGGGATCCGCTCGCCGAAGTCGGTCTTGAAGCTGTCCACACCCATCTCCACCAGTGCCTGGAGCTTCGCGGCGAACCACTCGCGTGCCGCGGGGTTGGTGAAGTCCACCAGGGCCATGCCCGGCTGCCACAGGTCCCACTGCCACACGTCGCCGCTCGGCCTGCGCAGCAGGTATCCGGCCGCCCGGCCCTCCTCGAACAGCGGGGAGCGCTGGGCGATGTAGGGATTGATCCACACACAGGTGCGCAGTCCCCGCTCCCGCAGGCGGCGCAGCATGCCCTCCGGGTCCGGGAAGACCCGCGGGTCCCACTGGAAGTCGCACCAGTGGTGCTCGCGCATCCAGAAGCAGTCGAAGTGGAAGGCCGACAGCGGCAGACCGCGTTCGGCCATGCCCTCGACGAAGCCGGTGACGGTCGCCTCGTCGTACGAGGTGGTGAACGACGTGGTGAGCCACAGGCCGAAGGACCACGGGGGCGGCAGGGCGGGGCGCCCGGTGAGCGCCGTGTACTTGCGCAGGATCTCCTTGGGAGTGGGGCCGTAGATGACGAAGTACTCCAGCGACTGGTCCGCCACGCTGAACTGCACCCGCGACACCGCCTCCGACCCCACCTCGAAGGAGACCGCGCCCGGGTGGTTGACGAAGACCCCGTAGCCCGCGTCGGTCAGGAAGAACGGGACGTTCTTGTAAGCCTGTTCGCTGGAGGTGCCGCCGTCGGCGTTCCAGATGTCCACCGTCTGGCCGTTGCGCACCAGCGGACCGAACCGCTCGCCGAGCCCGTAGACATGGGCTCCCACGGGAAGGTCCAGCTGTTCGCGCAGGTAGTGGCGGCCGTCGGCGGTCTCCATGATCGCCATGGCCTTGGACCCGCTGCCGGTGAGCACGCGCCCGGCCGCGGCGAATTCGACCCGCCAGCCGTCCGTGCGGGAGAACCGGACGGAGAGCTCGCCGGAGGTCAGGGTGGCCTCCCGCGCGTCGCACGAGACCCGGGCGCTCCGCGAACCGTCCCGTTCGACGTCGAACTCGGGGCTCTTCGGGACACCGCCCCGGAAGTGGGTGATCCGTACCCCGACGACGTCGGGCCGCGGAGCGGTGCAGGTGATCGTCAGTGAGGGACCTTTGAGCAGGTCGCCGCGGTGTCTGATCGGGTGGGCCGGCGCGTGGATCTCCAGGAGGTCCGGGCCGGCCACCGCGTCGAGCACCTCGGCGGGGTAGGCGGCCCGGACGCCTTCGCGCAGCATCCAGTAGCCGTCGGTGAACTTCATGTCGTCTCGGGATTCCGTTCCGCTGTGGTACCGGGGGAGGGGAGTGGGGACGCGGGGGTCACTTGACGGCGCCGGCCGCGATGCCGCGGGTCAGGGTGCGCTGGAAGAGCAGGAAGAAGACCACGGCGGGCAGGACGCCCAGCAGCGCCGAGGCGTTGGTCATGGTCGCGTCCATCATCCGCTGGCCCTGGAGCACGCCGAGCGCGACCGACACCGTCTGGTTGTCGTTCGAGATCAGCATCACCAGGGGGAGGAAGAACTCGTTCCAGGTCCAGATGAAGAAGAAGACCATCAGCACGCCCAGCGTCGGTCTGCTCATCGGGACGACCACCCGCCACAGCACCTGCCACTTGTTCGCGCCGTCCACCTTCGCCGCCTCGACGACCTCCCTGGGGAAGGAGGCGAGCACCGAGGAGAGCAGGTAGGTGCCGAAGGCGCTCTGGATCACCGAGAACACGATGATCACGCTGAGCCGGGTGTCGTACAGGCCCACCTGCTTGGACAGGTGGAACAGCGGGTACACCAGGGCCTCCTGCGGCAGCGTGTTCGCCATCAGGAACACCACCAGGAGGGTGACGCGGCCCCGGACCCTGCCGATGCCCAGCGCGTAGGCGTTGAACAGTGACAGGAGCACCGCGATCACGGCCACGGAGCCGCTGATGAGGGCGCTGTTGAACAGCTTCTGGCCGAAGTCGACCCGCTCCCAGAAGGTGACGAGGCCGTCGAGGTGGAATCCCTGCGGCAGGGCGAGCGGGCCGCCCGCCGAGTACTCGGCGGGAGTCTTGAGCGCGTTCATGGTGACGATGCCGAAGGGGAGCAGCATCATCACGGCCAGCAGGCCGAGCGCGACCAGCAGGGCGTACCGGCCCGGGTCCCGGCGGCGCAGTGGCACCCGGCGCGTCTCGGTGGTGATGGTGGCCATGGATCAGCCCCGCCCCTCGGTGTCGTTCGCGGTCTGGACGCGCAGGAAGACGACGGTCAGCAGCAGGATGATGACGGTGAGCACGGTGGCGATCGCCGCTCCGTAGCCGACCTGCGTCTTCTCGAAGAAGTTCTGGTAGGAGAAGTACGACGGGACGTTGGTGGACCCTCCCGGGCCGCCCCGGGTGAGGACGTAGATGGGCCCGAAGACCTTCAGCGCCGCGATGGTGCACCACAGCAGTACGACGGAGATCTCGGCCCGGATCTGCGGGATCGTCACGTGCCAGAACCGCTGCCACCACGAGGCCCCGTCCAGCTCCGCCGCCTCGTACAGCGAGGGGTCGACGCGCTGCAGACCGGCCATGAAGACGACGAGCGGGAACCCGATCTGCACCCAGACCATGATCCCCATCACGCTGTACAGCGCGAACTGCGGGTCGCCCAGCCAGTCCTGCCGGAGCGAACCCAGCCCGGCCGACTCCAGGAGGGCGTTCAGCGCCCCCTCCTCGGGGGCCAGGATCCAGCTCCAGACGATGCCCGCGACGACGATGGGCAGCACCTGCGGCAGGTAGAAGCAGGCGCGCAGCACACTGGAGACGCGCGGCCCGAACCTCTTGGCCACCACGTCGAACAGGACGGCGGAGAGCACCAGCCCGATGAGGAGTGGGACGACCGCCATCGCGACGATCAGTGCCACGTTGTGCCGGAAGGAGTCCCAGAACACGGTGTCGGACAGGAGGGTGCGGTAGTTCTCCAGGCCGGCCCACTCGGGGGTGCCCACCCCCTGCCACCGGGTGAGGCTGATGCCGATGTTCATCAGGAACGGGACGGCGACGACGGCGAGGAAGCCCAGGGCGCTGGGGACGAGGAAGAGCGCGTACGGGACGCCGTCACCGCGGCGACGGCGTCCCGTACGCCCGAGCGGCGGCCGGTCCGGCGGCCGGCGCTTTCCGGGCACCGCCGGGACCGGTGCCGTGTCGGTCGGGGATGTCATGCTGGAGCCTTTCCGGCGGCCCGCGGGACGGTGGGCGTCCGCGCCCACCGTCCCGCGGGCCGTTCGAGGGGGCGGGAAGGGAGGGTCACTGGGCCGGGACGCCGCTGTCGTACGCCTTCTGCAGGTTGTCGAGGACCTTGTCGGGGGAGGCGCTTCCGTTGAGCAGCTTCTGGGTCTCCGAGACCAGCGTGTCGTAGAAGCCCGGCACCGGCCAGTCCGGGTAGAACGCCAGTCCGTCCCGGTCGGCGACGGTGTTGAAGTTCTCGATGAGCTGCTGGGACTTCTCGTCCTCGATCGCCGCGGGGTCGGCCGCGACGGGGACGCCGCCGTTGTTGCCGAGCGTGTTCTGGGCGGCCTTGCGCATGGTGATGTCGATGAAGTCGTAGGCCAGTTCCTTGTTCTTCGAGCCGCTCGGGACGACCCAGAGGTTCCCTCCGGCCCCGAGGGTCAGCTCGCTGCCCGGCCACAGGAAGGTGTCCCACTCGAACGTGGCCTCGCTGGTGAAGCGGCCGAACCACCAGCTGCCGGAGAACAGCATCGGGTACTTGCCCTGGATGAACCCGACACCGGCGTCCTCGGCCTTGGCGCCGGTCGACGTCTTGCCGATGTACCCCTTGTCCGCCCAGTCCGCCAGGGTCCCGGCGGCGTGGGTCCAGGCGTCGTCGTGGAAGTCGACCTTCCCGTCGTAGCGCTGGTATGCGTCGACCCAGTCGCGGTCCGCCCTGCTGAGGGCGAGCTGGTAGAGGTACTGCTGGGCGGGGTACTCGGCGCCGGCGTTGGCCAGCGGGGTGACGCCCGCGGCGACGAAGGCGTCCATCGCCTCGGTGAACTCGTCGTAGCTGGTGGGCACCTCGACGCCGTGCTTCTCGAAGAGCTCCTTGTTGTAGTACACCATCGTGTACTCGGCGTAGTTGGGGACCCCGAACCACTTGCCGGACCCCATGTGGCCGTTCTCGTCGTACCTGCTCGTGGTCTGGACGCTCGGGCCGAGGAGCTTGTCCCAGCCGCGCTCGGTGACCTCCGGTGACAGGTCGGTCAGCAGACCCTGCTTGGCCAGCAGACCCGCCGTCGCGTTGCCCTTGTTGTACTCCATGATGTCGGGTGCGTCGGAGGAGTTGAGGACCATGGGGGCGGTCTTCTGTATCTGTTCGAAGCCTTTCTCCTCGAACTCGACCTCGACGCCGGGATGGGTCTTCTCGAACTCCTCGATGGCCTCGTTCCACGCCTTTCCCATGGCGCTGTCAGGGCCTTCGTAGTGCCAGAGTCTGAGCACCTTGCCGTCGGAGGAGGCGGAGTCCGATCCGCCGCCGCATGCGGTCAGTGCGATGGAGAACGCGGCGGCGATGGCCACCAGGGCGGCTCGCCTTCGTGTCTGGAACATCGGGATCCTTCGGGAAGTGCCGGTTTCGAAGCGCTTCGACGATCGATCTGTTGAAGCGCTTCGATTTAACGCCGAAAGCTATGGGTGCCCAGGTCGGGTGTCAATGCTCGTGCACGAAGTGATCCGAGCGGTTCTTCGGGGAGTTCGGTGCTGGGAGGGTGTGTGAGGCAGGTTCCGCCGACAACTCGCCATGGTGTCCCGAGGGTTGGCGCGCTTGGGCGACTCCAGTCGAAGCGCTTCGATTGAGGTACGAAAAAACGCCCATCCCGCAGGTGTGCCCGGGGAGGGGTGTCGCCGCCGCGGCCGGTCCCGGCAGCCGGTGCTTTCCGGGTGCCGCCGGGACCTCACTCCGCGGTGGGGCTCCCGGGGCGGACGGCGGTGATCCAGTGGGCCAGGGGGCGCACCCGGCCCCGGGCCAGGTCCGTGAAGCCCGCCGCGGCGATCATCTCCTCGTAGTGCCCGGCGTGGGCACGGAAGTCGGCCACCAGCAGTCGCCCCCCGGGGCGCAGCACGCGGAACATCTCGGCGAAGGCGCGCTCGCGCGCGTCCTCGCGGACGTGGTGGACGGCGAAGCTGGTGACGACGGCGTCGAACGCGCCGTCCGCCGCGTCGACCTCCTGGGCCGCGCCCACGGTGAACTCGCTGTTCTCGCCCCGGCGCGCCGCGCGGCGGCGGGCGTACTCCACCATCTGCGGTGCGGGGTCCAGCCCCAGCACGCCGCCGCCGGGCGCGACGGTCGCGGCGACCGCGCGGGTCAGCGCGCCCGTGCCGCAGCCGATGTCCAGCACCCGGTCGCCGGGCCTCGTCCCGGCCCGTTCGGCGAGCCGGGCGAACAGCCGGCGGCGCACCAGCGGCAGGGCGAGCGAGCTGAACAGCTCGTAGCGCCGGGGACGGGTGATGAGGATGCCGGGGCTGTCGCCTCCGGTGTGGTTCCCGGTGTGGGCCATGGTGTTCCCCCAGCAACTTAGTGACGACTAAGAACGTTGCTGAGCTTAGTAGCCACTAAGTTGCCGGGCGAGGCGGCGACTACGATGGGGCGGTGCACCAGCAGGAACCCTCCGCCGCCCCCCGCCGCACCCGGCTGAACGCGGCCGACCGCCGGGCGTCGATCCTGGACGCCGCCACCGCCGTCTTCGCCGACACCGGCTACCGCCGCGGCCGGACGGCCGAGGTCGCCGCCCGGGTCGGGGTGAGCGAACCGGTGGTCTTCCAGAACTTCGGTTCCAAGGCGGCGCTGTACGCCGCCGTGCTCGACCAGGTCGCCGAACGGCTCGGCGCGACCGTGCGCGAGGAGCTGGTGACCTGCTGCCAGGGCTCGGCGGCCACCCTCCTGGAGCACCTCCTGGCCCCCGGCCACTTCGACCGGATGCACGAGCGCGGCACCCTGGGAGCACTGCTGGCCGACGCCGCCGCGCTCACCGATGAGCCCCGCATCGCCGAGGCGTACCGGCGCGGCACCCGGCGCATCGCGGAGGAGCTGGCGGCCGTCCTGGCCGAGGGGCAGCGAGCCGGGGAGATCGCCCCGGACGTCGATCCGGCCACCGGCGCCTGGTGGCTGCTGTCCCTGCTCGCCTCGCACCGCTTCCGCCGCACGGCCGTCCCCGAGGAGGACCGGGCGCGGACGGAGGACCGGCTCGGAGAGCTGACCCGACGGCTGCTCACGGTGCCCGAAAGGACCGAACACCCCTGAAGAGGCCCGCCCGGAGCGACCGGAGGCATAAGCTTCTGCCGCACCCCTGACGGGCCGTCGGCTCCGTCCTCCGAGTCCATCCGACCCGACAAGGAGACCCCGTGGCGGGCACCCCGACCTCCGCATCCCCCGGATCCCCCGGATCCTCCCCGGGCGCCGCGCGCTCCCGGATCGACACGACCGTCGCGCACTCGGCCCGGATATGGGACTACTGGCTGGGCGGCAAGAACCACTACGCGGTCGACCAGGCCGCCGGCGACCACATCCGCACCATCCACCCCGGCATCACCGAGTACGCCCGCGCGGACCGGGCGTTCCTGGGCCGCGCGGTGACCCATCTGACCGGCGAGGTCGGCATCCGGCAGTTCCTCGACATCGGCACCGGACTGCCGACCACCGACAACACCCACGAGGTCGCCCAGCGCATCGCCCCGGAATCCCGCATCGTCTACACCGACAACGACCCCATCGTGCTGGCCCACGCCCGCGCCCTGCTCACCTCCACCCCCGAGGGTGCCACCGACTACCTCGACGCAGACCTGCACGACCCCGACACCATCCTGCGCGAGGCGGCCAGGACGCTGGACCTCACCCGGCCCACCGCGGTCATGCTGCTGGGCATCGCGATGTTCGTCCACGACGGCGACCGGGCCCGCGCGATCGTGCGGCAGCTCATGGACGCGGTGCCCTCCGGCAGCTACCTGGTGCTGTCGCACACCGTCACCGCGCCCGGCATGGAGCACATCGACGCGGCGGTCGAGTACTGGAACAGTGTCGGCACGCCGAAGCTGCTCCAGCGCACCCCCGAGGAGATCGCGCGGTTCTTCGACGGGCTGGAGGTGCTGGAGCCGGGCGTCGTGTCCTGCTCGCGGTGGCGGCCGGAGCCCACCCCGACGGGGGAGCCGCCCGAGGAGGTCGCCCTCTACTGCGGCGTGGGCCGCAAGCCGTAGCCCGGCCGCCCGCCGTACCGCCGACGGGCCCGGAGCGGGCCCCGGTGCGGCATGGCGGGAACCGCCGGTGCCCCGCTACCGTGGCGGCATGGACGTCGAGACGGCACTCGCCCTCGCCACCGCCGCCACCTCCGCCGCGGTCGGGGGAGCCGCCACCGAGGCGGGGCGGCGCGCCTGGGAGTCCCTGGCCGCCCTGGTGCGGCGGGCCACGGGGCGCGGCGCCGCCGACGGTGCCGGTGCCGGTGCCGGTGCCGGTGACGATGCGGCCGACGCCGCCGCCGGGAGCGCCCCCGACGACGCCGTCCTCCCCGCCGACCCCGAGGCCCTCACCGGCCGGATCATCCGTCTCGCCCGCACCGACGAGGAGTTCGCCGCCCGGCTGTGCCGCTGGGCCGCCACCCACGGGGACGGTGTCCGGGCGGACGTGCGGCTGACCGGCACCGACCGGTCCCGCACCGTCCACAACACCGTCTCCGGCGGCGCCACGGTCGTCGGCCCGGTCGTCCAGGCCGACGAGATCCACGGCGGCGTCACCTTCAACTGACCCTTCACCCGGGTGAGTCCACAACGGGTCCGTTCACAGCGGATCGACCTCCCGCAGCTCCCCGTCCGCCAGCCGCAGCCAGCGCGTGATCCCGATGTCCCGCAGGAACGGGATGTCGTGGCCGGCCACGATCAGCGCGCCCTCGTAACCCGCCAGCGCGCCGGTGAGCTGCCGGACACTGGCCAGATCCAGGTTGTTCGTCGGCTCGTCCAGCATCAGCAGCTGCGGCGCCGGCTCGGCCAGCAGCAGTGCCGCCAGCGCCGCCCGGAAGAGCTCGCCGCCCGAGAGCGTCCCGGCCCGCTGCTCCGCCCGCGCCCCCCGGAACAGGAAGCGCGCCAGCCGCGCCCGGATGTGGTTGTCGGTCGCCCGGGGGGCGAACCGGGCGACGTTCTGCGCGATGGTCAGGTCGTCGTCCAGCACGTCCAGCCGCTGCGGCAGATACCGCACCGGGACATGGGCCACCGCCTCGCCCGCCACCGGCGCCAGCTCCCCGGCGACCGTGCGCAGCAGCGTGGTCTTGCCCGCCCCGTTCGGCCCGACCAGGGCGACGCGCTCCGGCCCGTGCAGGTCCAGCCCGGCGCGGGCCCCGCAGCGCAGCTCCACCCCGCGCAGGGTCAGCACGGTACGGCCGCGCGGCACGGCGGTGCGCGGCAGGTCGATCCGGATCTCGTCGTCGTCCCGCACCGCCTCGGCGGCCTCGTCCAGCCGTTCCCTGGCCTCCTTCAGCCGCTCCTCGTGCAGGATGCGGTGCTTGCCCGCCGACACCTGCGCCGCGCGCTTGCGCGCGCCCATCACGATCTTCGGCTCGCGCTTGGTGGCGGACATCTTGCTGCCGTAGCGCACCCGTTTGGCCAGCTTCTCGTGCGCCTCGGCCAGCTCGCGCTTCTGCCGCCGCAGATCCGCCCCGGCCGCGCGGACCGTCCGCTCGGCCGCCTCCCGTTCCACCTCCAGCGCCTCCTCGTAGTCGTCGATGTTCCCGCCGTACCAGCGGACCTCGCCGTCGCGCAGCTCGGCGATCCGGTCGACCCGCCGCAGCAGCTCGCGGTCGTGGCTGACCGCGATCAGCACCCCGGGCCAGGCGTCGACGGCGGCGTACAGCCGGTGGCGCGCGGCCAGGTCGAGGTTGTTGGTCGGCTCGTCCAGCAGCAGGATCTCCGGCCGGGCCAGCAGCAGCGCGGCCAGCCGCAGCAGGACGGCCTCCCCGCCGGAGACCTCGCCGAGGGCGCGGTCCAGCCCGATGTGCTCCAGGCCGAGCTGGTCCAGGACGGCCCGGGAGCGTTCCTCGACGTCCCAGTCGTCACCGACCGCGGCGAAGTTCTCCTCGCTCGCGTCGCCGTTCTCGATGGCGTGCAGCGCGGCCCGGGCCTCGGCGACACCCAGGACCTGCTCCACCCGCAGCCCGGCGGAGTGCTGGACGTTCTGCGGCAGATAGCCGATCTCGCCGGTGGTGCGCACCGACCCCCGCGCCGGGGTCAGTTCGCCCGCGATCAGCTTCAGCAGCGTGGACTTCCCGGCGCCGTTGAGGCCCACCAGACCGGTGCGGCCGGGCGCGACGGACAGCTGGAAGTCCTCCAGGACGCGGGTGCCGTCGGGCCAGGTGAAGTGCAGTCCGGCACAGACGACGGACGCGGCGGACGGCGTGGGGGAGGGGGAGGAAAGTGGCATGCGGGTCTCCGGTTGCTCTCGAAGGGAGGGAAGGGGCAACACGTGGAGACACCGGGGCGCCGTGCGGCGACCGGAACCCGTGGGCGGGGTGCCGGGCGCGGGGCCCGGCGGAAACGGAGAAGCCCTGAACCGGACGCGTCCGGTCCGGAGGGCGGCTCACAGCCCGAGGTCGTCGCACAGGCGGACAGCGCGCGGAGCATGGTCTCCCGCGGTCCGGTGCCTCATGACCTCAGACGAGCAACGGCCTTCTCCGATCGACGACGACAGGGCCGATGACGACACTAGGAGCCCCCGCGGGCCCCCGCAAACGGTTTTCCGGCCGTTCCGCCCCCCGCCTTCCTCGCCGTCCTCCGCGGGATGTGCTGTGCTGCCCCCATGACCGACCGCGCCCGCCCCGGCTTCCGCCCCGTCACCTGGCCCCGGCTGACCGACGCCCTCGCCGACCGCGTCACGGCCACCGCCACGCACGACGGCTCGCCCTGGCCGCGGGTGGCACTCGACGGCGCCCCGGCCGCCCGGCCCGGCGAGCGGGCGGACGCCCTCGCCGAGGCGCTGCGGCTGCGCGGCCGCCCGGTGCACCGGGTGAGCGCGCACGGCTTCCTGCGGCCCGCCTCGCTGCGCCTGGAGTACGGCCGGCGGGACCCGGACGCGTACCACGACCTGTGGCTGGACGACGGTGCCCTGTGGCGGGAGGTGTTCGGGCCGCTCGGCCCGGCCGGCACCGGGCGGGTGCTGCCCGACCTGTGGGACCCGGCCACCGACCGCGCCACCCGCAGCCCGTACACCACCCTGCCGCCCGGCGGCGTCCTGCTGCTCGACGGGCCGCTGCTGCTGGGCCGCGGCTTCCCGCTGGACCTGACCGTCCACCTGCGGCTCACCCCCGCCGCCCTGGCCCGCCGCACCCCGGAGGCGGAGCGGTGGACGCTGCCCGCGTTCGCCCGCTACGAGGACGAGGTGCGGCCCGGGGAGACGGCCGACGTGGTGGTCCGCACCGACGACCCCCGGCATCCGGCCTGGAACGGGTAGGCGGGGCGGGCGGTCGGCCCCCGTGGGGTGCGCGCCCGGTCCGCGGTGGCGGCCCCGGTGAGCCGTGGGGGTGCCCGGTTCGGTGCGCTACGCGGCCTGGGCCGCCTCCAGCAGCGCGATGCTCTGCCGTACCGCCCCGGCGAAGCCCCAGAACACCGCCGTGGTGCCGGACTTGCGTCCGGCCCGGGTGTTGGTGCCGAACATCGCGTTCCGCAGCTCCGTGGTGAGTTCCAGCTGCCCGCCCCCGGCCGGCAGGGTGCGGTTGGCGATGTTGTCCGGCTGCGTGCCGGCCAGCGCGGGGGCGTCGTCGCCGTCGACGACCTGGAAGCCCGCCGCCGTCAGCCGGCCGGCCAGAAGGGCCTTGAAGCCGTCGTTCGCCCCGCCGACCACCACCGCCGCCGGATCGGCGCCCGGCCCCGAGCCCCCGCCGAGGAGGCGGTGACGCGGTCCTGCGTCGCTTCACGATCATGCCCGAGGGCGGGTGGCACAGGAAAAGAAGGGCCTGCCCGGAGTGCGGTGACGGGGCACGGCACGGCGGTGGCCACTGGAGGCCGCCCGGCCTGCGATGCTGGTGCCGTGTCCTCCGCACCGCACGGCCCGCGACCGACGCCGGAACCGATCTCGGCCGATCCGGCCGGCTCCGTCGTCCGTCCGCTGCTCACCCAGTCCTGGCTCGACCTGGCCTTTCTGCACTGGGCCGCGGACCCGGCGGACGTGGCGCCGCTGCTGCCGCCCGGCACCGCGCCCGACACCCTCGACGGGACCACCTACGTCGGCCTCGTCGCCTTCCGCATGCACAAGGTCGGCTGGTTCCGGCTCCCCGGCATCCCGTATCTGGGCAGCTTCCCGGAGACCAACGTCCGCCTGTACTCGGTGGACGACCGAGGCCGCCGCGGCGTGGTCTTCCGCTCGCTGGACGCCTCCCGGCTGATCCCGGTGGTGGCCGGACGGTTCCTCTTCGGACTGCCGTACGTGTGGTCCCGGATGAGCGTGCGGCGCGAGGGCGACACCGTCACCTACACCGGCACCAGACGCTGGCCGGGGCCGCGCGGCGCGCACAGCGCGATCACCGTCCGGGTGGGCGAGGCGATCCGCGAACCCACGGAGCTGGAGCACTTCCTGACCGCCCGCTGGGGCCTGCACACCACCTTCTTCGGGCGCGGGACGTACCTGCCGAACGTCCATCCGCGCTGGCCCCTGCACCGGGCCCGGCTGGTGAGGTGCGAGGAGGACCTGATCGCCGCCGCGGGACTGCCCGCGCCGGAGGGCGACCCGGTGAGCGTGCTGTACTCGCCCGGCGTCCCCGTGCGGTTCGGCCGTCCGGCCCGCCCCGCGGGCCTCCCCACGCCCTGAGGGCCGGAAACCTCCCGGGTCAGCGCCGGGGTCAGCCCCGGTGCCAGCGGGCCAGGGCGAACATCAGCAGCCCGTACAGCGCCAGCCCCACGGCGACCGCCGCCAGCAGCCACGGGCCGGCCGGGGTCCCGGCGAGGGTGCGCAGGGAGTCGTCCAGGCCCTTCACCTCGTCCGTGTCGTACCGCACCGCCGCCAGCACCACGAAGCCGCCCGCCACGGCGAAGACGACCCCGCGCGCGATGCCGCCCGCCACGCCCAGCACGTCCACGGCGCGCCGCATGCGGGCCGGTACCGGCCCCAGCTCCTTGCGGTACTCCCGGCGCAGCGCCCGCACCCCGCTCCACACCCCGACCACGACGACCGCCAGACCCACCGCGCCGACCAGCCAGCGGCCGGCCGGGAGGTCGAACACCCGGGCGGTGAGGTCCTCGGACCGCCGGTCGGACGAGCCGCCGCCACCGCTGCCCGCGGCGAAGGCGAGCGCGGACGCGGACAGCACGGCAAGCACCAGGAACCGCCCGGTGGACCGCAGCCGCTCCTCGGTCTTGTGACCACCGGGGCGCGCCGCGCCCAGCACGGCCTCCGACAGCCGCCACAGCGCCAGCGCGGCCAGCCCGACGCCGACCGCCCACACCAGGAAGTTCCCGAACGGCTGCTGGGCCAGCTCCCGCAGCGCGCCGCCGCTGTCCGCCTGGCTCTCCGGGGCGCCGAGGGCGATCCGCAGCGCTATCAGGCCGACCAGAAGATAGATCACGCCGTAGGCGACCAGCCCGCCGCGGGCGGCGGCCGTCATCGCGGAGCTGTTCGCGGCCCGTCGCGCGCCGCCGCGCACGGAGGCCGAAGCCGGTGTTCTCGCAGTCCTCATACCGCCCGTCTGCCCGGTGCGGACGCGGTGACGCACCACCGGAAATCGTTTGCCGTCCCCTGCCCCGGTCGGGCAGCCTCGTGCGGGCCACGACGGACGGAGACGCTGTTGACAACGCCGCCAGGCAACCCGGACACGACCGGCGGGATAATCGCCCGGGGACTGACCAAGACCTTCCGGACCACCGTCCGGCGGCCGGGACTCACCGGCGCCCTGCGGTCCCTGGTCGATCCGCTGCGGGAGGAGAAGACCGCCGTACGGGACGTCTCCTTCGAGGTGGGACGCGGCCAACTGCTCGCCCTGCTCGGGCCGAACGGCGCCGGCAAGTCCACCACCATCAAGATGCTCACCGGCATCCTCACCCCCACCTCCGGCGAGGCGCGGGTCGCGGGCGTGGTCCCGTACCGGGAGCGGGAGCGCAACGCCCGCAACATCGGCGCCGTCTTCGGCCAGCGCACCCAGCTGTGGTGGGACCTGCCCGCCCGCGAGTCGTTCGCGATCCTGCGGGACATCTACGGCGTGCCGGAGGGCGAACACCGCGTCCGGCTCGCCGAGTTCGACTCCCTGCTGGAGCTGTCGGAGTTCTGGGACACCCGGGTGCGGCACCTCTCGCTCGGCCAGCGGGTGCGCTGCGACCTGGCCGCCGCGCTGCTGCACGACCCGCCGGTGGTCTTCCTGGACGAGCCGACCATCGGCATGGACGTGGTGGTCAAGGAACAGGTCCGCACCTTCCTGCGGCACCAGGTGGAGCGGCGCGGCCGCACCGTCCTGCTCACCACCCACGACACGACCGAGGTGGCCCGGCTCGCGGAACGGGTGGTGCTGATCAACCACGGCCGCATCGTGCTGGACGGGACGCTGGCGGAGATCCGCCGCCGCTTCGGCGGCACCTGGCAGGTGCACGCGACGCTGGACCCGGTGGAGGCGGAGGCCGCGGGGTCCGCGGAGGCCGCGCTGCCGCCCGGCGTCCGGCTGGTGCGCCGGGAGGGGCCGCGCGTGGTGTTCGGCCCCGACGACCCCGGTGGCTCCGGCGGCGCCGCGCCGCCCACCGTCCACCAGGCGCTGCGGGCGATCGTCGAGCGCTACCGGGTGACGGACCTGGCGCTGGAGGAGAACGATCTGGAGGACGTGATGCGCGCCGCCTACCTGCGGCAGGACGGGCAGGACGCACACCGGGACGGCGGTCCGGCCGCCGAGGACGCCGCCGCCCGGCCCGCCGCGAGGAGCGCCCGGTGACGGCCCTGGCCCCGGACCCGCCCCCGGCCCCCGTCCCCTCCCGCCGGGCCTGGCGGGCGGCCCGCATCACCCCGCTGGGCGAACTGAACTCCCCGCCCCGGCTCACCGCCACCGCCGTCCGGCTGGTCGTCCAGGTGTTCCTGGTGGTCTTCCTGTGGCGGGGGCTGTACGCGCAGACCGACGGCTCCGTCGCCGGACTCGACCGCGAACAGGCCGTGGCCTACGCGGTCCTGGCCGTGCTCGCCACCCGGGTGAGGGACCTGAACCGGCACCTCGGACGGGACACCGTCCAGCAGCACCTGCACTTCGGCACCATCGCCTACTGGTTCCTGCGCCCCCTGCCGCCGCACCGCTACCACGCGCTGCGCGCGCTGGGCGACCAGCTCTACGGCTTCGCCTGGGTGATCGCCGGCTATCTGGTCTGCCGCGCCGCCGGTGTCCTGCCCCCGCCCGCCTCCGCCGCGGCGGCGGCCGCCTTCGCAGCCGGAGTGCTGCTGGGTCAGACCGTCCTGTACTTCGTCATGACGCTCACCGACCTGCTGTGCTTCTGGACACTGCGCGACGACGCCGCCCTCCAGATCGTGCAGTTCGCGCAGAACCTGCTCTCCGGCTCCTTCGCGCCGCTGTGGTTCTTCCCCGGCTGGTTCCGCACGATGAGCGATCTCCTGCCGTTCCAGGCGACGCTGAACACCCCGCTCTCCCTCTACATCGGCCGCATCCCGCCGGCCGAGGCACCGCGGGCGCTGCTGGTGCAGGTGATGTGGGTGGTCGTCCTGGCCGCGCTCACCCGGTGGCTGTGGCACCGGGCCGCCCTCCGCGTCGTCTCCCAGGGAGGGTGACCGGCCGTGTCCCTCACCACCGGACCCAGCACCGCCGAGCCCGTACCCGCCGGGCCCGCCCCCGCCGCCTTGCCGCGCCGCTGGGCCCGCGCCTGGTACCTCGTGTGGCGGATCACCCTGCTCAACCTCCGTGCGCAACTGGAGTACCGCGCCGAGTTCCTGATGTCGATCGGCTTCGGCATCGCCTGGCAGTCGTCCGTCATCGTCTTCGCGACGGTGCTGCTCCAGCGGTTCCCCGGCATGGGCGGCTGGAGCAGCGAGGACGTGCTGCTGATCGTCGGCACGCGGATGCTGGCCCACGCCCTGTACGTGCTGTTCTTCGGCCGGACCCACCAACTGCCGTTCCTGGTGCAGGAGGGGCTGATCGACGCCTGCCTGCTGCGGCCGATGCCCGTCTTCCGGCAGGTCCAGCTCGCCGTCTTCCCCACCCACGGCCTCGGCGACCTGCTGGTGGGCGCCACCATGTTCGCCTTCGCCGTCCAGCAGGCGGCCGAACCGTGGACGGCCGGGCGGACGGCGTTCCTGGCCGCCGCCGTGGTGGGCGGGATGCTGGTGGAGTCGGCGGTGTTCATCGCCCTCTCCTGCGCCGCGCTGCGCTTTCCGGCCACCTTCTACTGGTCCACCTGGGTGGACGAGCTGATGGCCACCTTCGGCAGCTATCCGCTGTCCATCCTGCCCCGGGCGGTGGGCGCGGTGTTCACCTTCGTCCTGCCGCTGGCGTTCATCGCCTACTTCCCGGCCGGGGTGCTGACCGGCCACGGCTCCTCGCTCGGTGTCCCGCTGTGGCTGGCGGCGGCCTCCCCGCTGGTCGGCCTGGCGGCCTTCGTGGCGGCGCGGCTGCTGTGGAACCGGAGCCTGCGGCACTACACGGGGGTCAACGGCTGACGGACCGGGCCGGGCCGGGGGGTCCCGGTCCGGCCCGCGTACGGCCCGTGCCCGCTCAGCCTCCGGCGGTGAGGGTGAGGAAGTCGGCCCACTCGCGGTGGGTGAAGGTGAGCTGGGGGCCCTGGAGGTTCTTGGAGTCGCGGACGCGGATTCCGTCGTCGGCGGCGGCTATCTCCACGCAGTTGCCGCCCGCGTTGTCGCTGTGGCTGCTCTTGATCCAGGTCAGGTCGGTGTTCACATCTCTCCCAGAAGCTGCTCGACGAGTTCCACGGACTCACGCGGGGTGAGAGCCTGCGCGCGGATCGTCCCATACTGGGCCTCGAACACGCGCACATCCGCCCGCTCCGTGAACCATGCACTACGTTCCTGGGCTTCTGTATAGGCGACTTTGGGACGGTCCGGTGTCTCCAGCAGGGCCAGCGAGCCGACCAGCCCGGCATGTTCCTCCACCTCCAGCGGCATCACCTGGAGGTCCACATGGTGCAGCCGTCCGACACCGAGCAGGTGCCGGAGCTGCCCGCGCAGCACCTCCCGGCCGCCCAGCGGGCGGCGCAGCGCCGTCTCCTCCACGACGAAGCTCATCAGCGGCGCGGGACGCCTCTCGAAGACCGCGCGCCGCGCCAGCCGCGCGGCGACATGGCCCTCGACGGTCTCCTCGTCCAGGCCCGGACGGCGCATCAGGTACAGCGCGCGGGCGTAGTCCTCGGTCTGCAGCGGACCGGGCACGACCATGGGGTCGTACATGTGGATCTCGACCGCCTCGCGCTCCAGCTTCGCGAACTCCCGGAAGCGCGCCGGGTACCGCGTCTCCTCGATGTCCTCCCGGACGGCGTGGAAGATCCCGCGACCGTCCAGCTCCCGCTCCGCGCCCTCGATGAACTGCTCCTTGGGCGGACGCCTGCCGCGCTCCACCGACGAGACCTGGTCGACGCCGTAACCGATGCGCCTGCCGAACTCCGGCTGCGTCAGCCCCATCCGCTCCCGCAGCACCTTGATCTGCTTGCCGATGACCTTCAGGACGGGGTCGACCTTGTCCGTCTCCCGGTCCGCCCCCTCGCCGTCGACCGCCGTCTGCCACTGCCGTTCCGCATCGTTCATGCCGGTCCCCTCCCGGTCCGCTCCCGTACTCACCGGGACCAACGCCCGTCCGTGGCAGGGCGTAACTGCCGGTGTGCCGGACGGCGGGCCGGCCGTTCCGGACAGGGGCGCGCCGTACGGGTCGAGGGCCCTCCCGGTGCCGTGGCACGGGGAGGGAATCAGGACAGTTCCCGGGAAGTGCGTGTGGGGTGTTGTGCCGGGTGCGTCGACGAGCGGACTCTGGGGGGACGTGTGCCGTGGCCCGCCGGAGGGAGACCGATGTTCCGTTCAACCCGCGCCCGCCTGACCGGGTCGGCCGCGATCGCTCTCGCCGCGGTCGGCGTCCCGGCCGTACCGGCCACGGCCGGTACGGCCGAGACGGCTCCGGCGGACTGCCCGGGTTCGTATGTGTGCTTCTACTCCGAGCCCGGTTACCGGGGCAGTGTGCAGAGCAGGCACAGTCTTGTGCTCCTGAACGGCAGAGTGGACTTCGACTCGGTCGGCTCGGTGTACAACAACAGTGCTTGGACGGTCGTCCACGGCGAGCGGATGATCCTCCTGGGGTGCAGCGAGGAAGGGACCGTCGAGCCGTACTCGGGTGTCACCGACATGCGGTCGGTCGGCGAGGTCTGCTTCCGTATCTGACCCGGGCCGGGCGGTGAGCACACCGGCGGTGCGGGCGCGTTGCCCGGAGGCGGTCGTACGTCGCCCCCGGGGCCTTCGCACAGCGCCCGGGCGTACCGGGGGCGGATCTGGCCGGAAAGCGACCGCCCGGCCACTCTCGGTGAGGTGACATCACATATCGCACCCACCGAACTCCCCGCCCCCACCCACACCTTCACGCAGCTCTTCGGGGCGACGCCGCGCGGGGCGCGGGTCGCGCGGCTGATGACGGTACGGCAGCTCGCCCTGTGGGGCTGGCCGCACGGGCACGAGGTGTCGGAGGCCGTGACCGCGATCGTGGCCGAGCTGACCGCGAACGCGGCGACCCACGGCCGGGCCGGCGGGCACGCCTTCCAGCTCCGGCTGGTCGTCGGGCCGGGGCTGCTCCAGCCCGCGACGCTCCGTGTCGAGGTCGCCGACGCGTGCGGCGGCGCACGGCCCGATCCGTCCGTGCCCGCGAGGGTGCCGGGGCCGGAGGAGGAGTCCGGGCGGGGGCTGCTGCTGGTGGATGCTTTCGCCACTCGGTGGGGGGTGGCCGACCGGCTGTACTGCGGCAAGACCGTCTGGGCCGAACTGGACCTGACCGTGAGCCCCGCGGACCCCGCGCGACCGGCCGGGAGGTGACGGAGTGTGGTTCCGCTTCTCCGGGGAGCGGCAGAGCCCGTGCCCGCCCGGTGACCGCAGGGCGGGCACGGCGCTCATCCCCGGGCGGTGCCGTGCGGCAGGTCGTGGCCGGGCATGTCCGCCGGCCGGGCGGCACCGGCCGCCTGCCGTACGGCCGCCGTGAACAGGGCCGTGCGGCGGTTGCCGGGGTTGCCGACGAGGGCGGACCGCGGTGCCGGGGGCACCGGGCCGTTCCGGGGGCGGGGACTACTCGGAGACCGCGACATAGCGCCAGGTCTCGCCGTTGTGCTCCTCGGGCTTCTCCTGGTCGGAGAGGTCCACGTCCACCCCGGTGCCCTCCAGTTCCTCGCGGATCCGTTCCATCATGGCGTCGCTGAGGAAGTGGTGGCTCAGGTCGAGCTTCGTCAGGTGGGTCAGGGGCTGGCCGCTGAGCAGTGCCTCGGCGCCGGTGTCGGTGAGGGTGCCCATGGACAGGTCCAGGGTGTGCAGCCGCGCCACCACCGGGGCGCTCGCGACCGCGGCGGCGATCTCGTCCTGGATCTCGCTGTCCGTCAGGCCCAGGCCGCGCAGCGCGGGCAGGCGGTCGCCGGCCAGGATCGGCGCCAGGTCCGCCACCGTGGCGTCGCCGCCGTAGTCGGTGACGCCCAGCCACATCTCCAGTTCCTCCAGCGCGGGCAGTTCGCTGGCGGCGACCCCGCGCACCACGCCACCGGGCAGGCCGCCCGTCTCGAACCTCAGGGTGCGCAGCTGCTCGTGGCGCACGGGGCGGAACACCAGGCCGGAACCGCCGCGCACCCCGAACTCGCGCAGTCCCGGGTAGGCCTCCAGCACGGGGGTGACGTCGGACTGCTCGATCCAGGAGATCTCCGCCTCCTCGAACGTCACGTCCCCGATGAAGACGGCCTCCAGGGCGGGGAAGCGCTCGGTGTTCGAGGTGAGCTTCTCGACGACGGAACTGGAGTCCTCCCCTTCACCGACCTCGCCCCACTGGCCGATGACCAGTCCGCGGACCGCCGCGGTGTCCACGGTCTCCAGGAAACTCCGCCAGAGGCCCTCGAAGCCGCCCTCCGGGCCGTCGTCGACGTAGGGGTTGTAGGACAGGCGCCAGGCCACGGAGCCGGCCGCGGGCAGCTCACCGGCAGGGGTGTCCGGCACGAAGTCGTGGACGGGCAACCCGTGCAGCTCACCCAGATGACTGACCATGGCGCTCTCTCCTGATCTCGGGGGATGGTGCGAACGTTCTATCAACCCCCACTGACACCGCTTCCGCCGGGCCGCCCGACCGCTCCGTGACGCGCTGTCACACGCCACGCCACGGGTCCTTTCGGGGACGGTGGTCACGCCTTTCACCCCTTCGGGTGCTTCTTGTGTGCTTGTGAAGAGGAATGCCGGAACTCTCGTGAAGATGGCGATGACCACTTCACCGAAACCTGTCACCGAGCCGGGCCGCCGCCCGCGGCGGCCCGGTGACGGAAGGGGGAACAACCATGCGCAAGCGTGCAGCACGACTCCTCGGTGCCGCGATCGCCGTGGCGGGACTGCTCGCGGCAGCCCCGTCCACCGGCGCCGCCGAACTCTCGTCGGCCGCCGGTCCGACAGCCGCCGCAAAGTCCGCTCCGGCCGGGGCGGTGGCCCGGTACGAGGGGCGGAAGATCAATCTGGCGGAGGGCTGGCAGGGAGCCCACACCTGCGTCGTCCACACCCGGCAGGACATCCGCTGCCACTCCGACGCCGCCGGGGCCGACGCCGCCCTCGGCTACCGGCGGGCCGCCGATCCCCTCGTCCGCCGCGCCGCCTCCCCGCGTGCCGCGGCGGCCGTCCCGGCCTGCGCCGGGGGCTGGCTGTGCCTCTACGAGCACGCCAACGGGCAGGGGCGCCGGCTGATCTTCAACGACGAGTACTGGCACAACCTCTACGACTACGGCTTCCAGAACAAGACCAGCTCCTGGCGGAACACCCAGTCCCGGGGCGACTCCGGCGGACTGCGCATGTCGGACACCCAGCAGCAGATCTGGCTGGGCGCCCCCGGGTACGTCTCCTACATCGGTATCTACAACGACAAGGCCTACATGGTCCACGGCTGACGGGCGGCGGTGATTCCGTACGTCCGGAAGGGCCGGGCCCGGTGAGCTGAAACCGGACCCGGCCCTTCCCTTGTCGCGGGGGAGTCCCCTGCCGCGGGGAGTCAGCGCGGGAGCGTGGTGGAGTCGATGTACGCGCTGGTCTCGACCTGCGGCTGCTGAGTGGCCGGGCCGTCCAGCGGGTCCCACGAGTTGGTGTGCCAGACGTTCTGCATGAACGCGCCCGGCTTGTCGGGGATGCGGGAGGCCGGGCCCCGGTAGTCCCACAGGACCTTCTTGTCGCCGTCGTCGTCGTAGGTCCAGAAGACCACCGAGTCCGGCTGCCAGTCGAACATGTAGGTGTGGAACTGGGCGGACGAGTCGAAGTCCGGGTCGGGCTCGATGCTCGCGGGCACGTTCTCGCCCGGCTGCTCCTTCACGCACTCGCCGCCGAGCTGCTCGTTGTAGCAGTTGTAGAGGACCTTGCCGGTGCGCATGTCGATCGCGCGGGCGATCTTGCGGACGGCGTTGCTGGACTCCTCGTAGTCGGTCCAGAGGGTCAGCCAGACGACGTGCGGCTGGGCGCAGAGCACCTCGACGTCGATCTCGTCGTTGTCCGGCAGCCCGTTGCCGTTGTCGTCGCCGTGGTCGCCGGAGTAGGTGAAGGTGCCGGTGATGACGCCGACGCGGCCCTGTCCGCTGCAGTCCGCCGTCTTGATGCGGGTGCCGTAGGTGCCGTACTGGTACGTGCGGTCGTCACTGCTGATCTCCACGCCCTGCCACGGGCCGACGCCGGGCCTGGCGTTCAGGGTGAGTCGCAGGGCGCTGCCGTCCTCGGCGCCGTCGGCGGAGACGACCTCGGTGGTGCCGCCGGAGGCCCCGGTCTTGGAGAAGTGGGGGGAGTCGCCGGTCCAGTTCTCGGTCACGGGAGCGGCCGTGGCCGTGGTGGCGAGGAGGGCGCCGGCCGTGACAGCCGCCGCGCCCGCCGTGAGCCAGCGCAGGCTCCGGACGCCGCGGCGCTTCCTGGAGTGCTGGGGGGGTTGGGGCACGTTCTCTCCCTTACGGGGTGGTACGGGTTCGTGGGGGAAAATGCCCGGCGCGGCGGGTGTGTTGCCCGGAGCGCCGGACGAAGTCGTGAGAGCGCTCTCACGATCCTCCGTGGCGGGAGAGTACCAATGTCCTGACCGGATGGGGGTGTTGGAGGACTCCGGAGAAGGCGAACGGCCCGGAGGCGCCCGAGGGCACCTCCGGGCCGTGGCGTACGCCCGGCGGCCGGGTCAGGAACCGGCCGCCTCCTTGCGGGCCTCGATACGGGCGCGGCGGGCGGCCAGGCGCTCGTCGAGCTTGCGGGCCTCGCCGTCCAGGCCGTCCATGTACAGGCCCAGTTCCTCCTGGGCCTTCAGTCCGTCGGGGCCGAGACCGCTGATCTCCATGACCTTCAGGAAGCGCAGCACCGGCTGGAGCACGTCGTCGTGGTGGATGCGCAGGTTGTAGATCCCCCCGATGGCCATCTGCGCGGCGGCCCGCTCGAAGCCGGGCATGCCGTGGCCGGGCATCCGGAAGTCGACCACCACGTCGCGGACCGCCTGCATGGTCTGGTCCGGGGCGATCTCGAAGGCCGCCCGCAGCAGGTTGCGGTAGAAGACCATGTGCAGGTTCTCGTCGGTGGCGATCCGGGCCAGCATCCGGTCGCAGACCGGATCGCCGGACTGGTGGCCGGTGTTGCGGTGCGAGATGCGGGTGGCCAGCTCCTGGAAGGAGACGTAGGCGACCGAGTGGAGCATCGACTGCCAGCCGTCGGACTCGTACCCCTCCGACATGTGCGTCATCCGGAGCCGCTCCAGCCGCACCGGGTCCACGGCGCGGGAGGTCAGCAGGTAGTCGCGCATCACGATGCCGTGCCGCCCCTCCTCGGCGGTCCAGCGGTGCACCCAGGTGCCCCAGGCGCCGTCGCGGCCGAAGCGGGTGGCGATCTCGCGGTGGTAGCTGGGGAGGTTGTCCTCGGTCAGGAGGTTGACCACCAGGGCGATGCGGCCGATGTCCGTGACCTTGGACTGCTCGGGTGCCCAGGGGTCGCCGTCCAGCGGGCCGTCGAAGTTCCGGCCGTCGCTCCATGGCACGTACTCGTGCGGCATCCACTCCTGGGCGGCCTTCAGGTGCCGGTTGAGCTCCTTCTCGACCACCTCCTCCAGGGCGTACAGCAGGCGGGCGTCCGTCCACTGTCCGGAACCGGGAACGGGAGGGGGGGCAAGGGTCATCAATGCTCCAAGGGCGGGACGTGCACAGGATCTACCTACGGCGCCGTAGGTTACGAAACCGTAAGTTATAGGACTCCCAAAAGGCAAGGCCGCCGCTGTGAACAGGGCATATGTCGGGTGTTTCGATTCGCCCGAAAGGGTGCGGCAGGCCGGTGGCCGGCGCGCGGCGGGATCCGGACGCGGCGGGGAACACCCGGTGGACGGCGCCCGTGTGACGCGCGGTGGGGGAAAGCGGAACGCCTCGGAGGCGGGCTTCCGGGCGCCGGTGAGCAGCCGGGGGCCCGCGCGCCGGGGCCGGGACCGGCCCGGTGCCGTCCCGCCCGCGTCCGTCTCACCGGTGACCCGTGGAACGCCCGGTACGGCGGCCGCCGTACCGGGCGCGGGGGCCGGCGCGAACGGGGCCGGGGGGCGAGGCGTGCGCCGCCCCCCGGCCCCGGCTCCGTACGCCGGAGGACGTCAGGGGAGGGCGTCAGGCCAGGCCCGCGCGGCGCAGCGCCTCCGCCATCTCGCTGTTGGCCGGGGCCGTGCCGCGATTGTCACGGCGCTGTCCACCGCCGCGGCGGTCGCCCTGTCCGCCCTGTCGCTCGCCCTGGCGCTGGCGCGGAGCGCCGGACCGCTGCCCGCCCTGTCCGCCGCGCTGCCCGCGCCCGGCGCGGCCGCCGTCGCGCCCGCCCCCGCCGCCCGGGGCCGCCTCGTCGTCCAGCCGCATCGTCAGCGAGATCCGCTTGCGCGGCACGTCCACGTCCAGGACCTTGACCTTCACGATGTCGCCCGGCTTGGCCACCTCGCGCGGGTCCTTCACGAAGGACCGCGACATCGCCGAGACATGGACCAGCCCGTCCTGGTGGACACCGACGTCCACGAAGGCGCCGAACGCGGCGACGTTGGTCACCACGCCCTCCAGGACCATCCCCGGGGCGAGATCGCCGATCTTCTCCACGCCCTCCCTGAAGGTGGCGGTGCGGAAGGCCGGGCGCGGGTCGCGGCCGGGCTTCTCCAGTTCCTTCAGGATGTCGGTGACCGTCGGCAGGCCGAAGGTGTCGTCCACGAACTCCTGGGGCCGCAGGCTGCGCAGCACCTTCGTGTTGCCGATGAGGGCGGCCACGTCCTCGCCGGTGGCCTTCACCATCCGGCGCACCACCGGGTACGCCTCGGGGTGGACGGACGAGGCGTCCAGCGGGTCGTCGCCGCCGCGGATGCGCAGGAAGCCCGCGCACTGCTCGTACGCCTTGGGGCCCAGCCGGGGGACGTCCTTGAGGGCCTTGCGGCTGCGGAAGGGGCCGTTGGCGTCGCGGTGGGCGACGATGTTCTCCGCGAGGCCCGCGCCGATGCCCGACACCCTCGACAGCAGCGGCGCCGAGGCGGTGTTGACGTCCACGCCGACGCCGTTGACGCAGTCCTCGACGACCGCGTCCAGCGAGCGGGACAGCTTCACCTCGGACACGTCGTGCTGGTACTGGCCGACCCCGATCGACTTGGGGTCGATCTTGACCAGTTCGGCCAGCGGGTCCTGCAGGCGCCGGGCGATGGAGACCGCGCCGCGCAGCGAGACGTCCAGCTCCGGCAGTTCACGGGAGGCGAAGGCCGAGGCGGAGTACACCGAGGCGCCCGCCTCGGAGACCAGCACCTTGGTCAGCTTCAGCTCCGGGTGCGCGTCGCACAGTTCGGCCGCCAGCTTGTCCGTCTCCCGGGAGGCGGTGCCGTTGCCGATGGCGATCAGCTCGACGCGGTGCTCCTTCGCCAGCCGCGCCAGCGTCGCCAGCGCCTCCTTCCAGCGGTTCTGCGGGACGTGCGGGTAGATCGTGTCGGTGGCGGCGACCTTGCCGGTGGCGTCGACGACGGCGACCTTCACGCCGGTGCGGTAGCCCGGGTCCAGGCCCATGGTGGCGCGGGTGCCGGCCGGGGCGGCCAACAGCAGGTCGCGCAGGTTGGCGGCGAACACCGCGACCGCGTCGTCCTCGGCGGCGGTGCGCAGCCGCAGCCGCAGGTCGATGCCGAGGTGGACCAGGATGCGGGTGCGCCAGGCCCAGCGCACGGTGTCGGCCAGCCACCTGTCGGCGGGACGGCCCCGGTCCCGGACGCCGAACCGGTGGGCGACGGCGCGCTCGTACTCGGACGGGCCGGCGGGCGCGCCGTCCGCGGCGTCCTCCGGCTCCGGGTCCAGGGTGAGGTCGAGGACCTCCTCCTTCTCGCCCCGCAGCAGTGCCAGCACCCGGTGCGAGGGAAGCCGCTCGAAGGGCTCGGCGAAGTCGAAGTAGTCGGCGAACTTGGCGCCCTGCTCCTCCTTGCCCTCCCGCACCCTCGACACCAGCCGGCCGCGCCGCCACATCCGCTCGCGCAGCTCGCCGATGAGGTCGGCGTCCTCGCCGAAGCGCTCGGTGAGGACGGCCCGCGCGCCCTCCAGCGCGGCGGCGGTGTCCGCCACGCCCTTGCCGGGGTCGACGAACGCGGCCGCGGCGGCGGACGGCTCCACGGTGGGGTCGCTCAGCAGCCCGTCGGCCAGCGGCTCCAGACCCGCCTCGCGGGCGATCTGCGCCTTGGTGCGCCGCTTGGGCTTGTAGGGCAGGTAGATGTCCTCCAGCCGCGCCTTGGAGTCGGCGGCGCGGATACGGGCCGCCAGCTCGTCGTCGAGCTTCCCCTGGGCACGCACGGACTCCAGGATCGCGGCGCGCCGCTCCTCCAGCTCCCGCAGATAGCGCAGCCGCTCCTCGAGGGTGCGCAGCTGCGCGTCGTCGAGGCCGCCGGTGGCCTCCTTGCGGTAGCGCGCGACGAACGGCACGGTGGAGCCGCCGTCGAGCAGGTCGACGGCGGCTCTGATCTGCCGTTCCGGTACGCCGAGTTCCTCGGCGATCCTGCCCTCGACGGACGCCGCGGGCGGCGCCGCGTTCTCGACGGGCATCTCTCCGATGGACTGTGTCACGATCCGTTCCGCCTTCTCGGTGCTGGGTGCTCCCCCTGGTAGCCCGCATTGTGGCAGGCGGCACCGACGGGCGGACGGTCAGACGCGGCGACCGGCGTGGGACGCTCCGCCGAAGAGGCGGGCGAGGAGTCGGAAGGGCAGGGTCACCACGGTCGCGATGGCGCCGCCCACGGTACGGAGTGCGTCTGCTATTGCTCGGAACATGTCATAACGGATGGCCGCTGCCGCTCCGGGCAAACCTCCCCGGCGTCGCGGCGGTCGGTGCCGGACGCTCCGGGAGGCGGCCCGGGGGCGGGTCAGCCCCTGCCGAACGCGTCCGGGGGGAAGGCGCCCGCGCCGACGGCCGCCGTGGTGAAGGCGCCGCACAGTTCGGTCAGCCGCGCGGTGCCCGACGCGCCGAGGTGCTCGTACGGCGCGGCGTCGAGCCGGTCGGTCTCCGCCTCCAGTTCCTTGCGCAGGGCGGTGCCGGCCTCGGTCGGCTCGCCCGCGGCGTCCAGCAGCCCGCGCCCGCGCAGCCGTTCCCGGGCCGCGTCCCAGTCGCGGCGGTGCCAGCCGCGGGTGGCCAGCACCCACTTCGGGCTCATGCCGTGGCCGCTGGCGGTGTGGCTGACCAGGGCCTCCAGCGGGTCCAGCCCGGCGTGCTGGAGGACGGCCAGATGACCGTCGCCGCGGTGCTCGCGCAGCAGCGTGGCCGCGTGCCACAGCGCCAGGTGCGGCGCGTCGGGCACCGGGAGGTCGGCGTGCGCGGCGTACAGCGGACGGCCCGGCCGTACGCACCCCTCGGCGGCGCGCAGCGCCAGCCGGGCCGCCTCGGTCATCTCCCCGGACTCCACGGCCTTGTCGCCCAGCAGCCGCCGCAGCATCGAGTCGGCGGCGCGCAGCCGCGCGGCGACCACGGTCCCGGGGGACGCCAGCTCCCAGACGGCCGGCAGATGGCGGGCGACGAGGTCGTGGTGGAAGCTGTGGAAGACCGCGGTGACCACGCCCGGCCCGACCCGGCCCAGCGGCGCGGCCCGGCCGGCCAGATAGACCGCGGTGGGGTCCTCGATGCCGTACGGGGCCAGTTCCCGGGCCAGGTCGGGGGCGAAGTAGAGCGCCGAGTGCAGGGGGTTGAGGACGGCGTGGCAGCGCCGTCCGGCACGCGCGGGGAGCGACGAGGTGGTCATGCCCGGAACGCTACCGGCTGGTAATGCGCCAGGTGAAGACCGGGTCCCGCCGCTGGAGGAAGGCGGCGACCCCTTCGGCCGCCTCGCCGCTCTCCCGTGCCCGGCGCTCCCAGTACGCGACCCGCTCCGGGGCCGGCGCGCCGTCCGCGGCGCCGTCGGCGAACTCCTTGGCCGCGGCCTGGGTCAGCAGCGACCGGGAGGCCAGCAGCCGGGCGAACCGGCGCACCCGGGCGTCCAGCTCGCCGGCCGGGTGCACCTCGTCGACCAGCCCGGTGCGCAGGGCGCGCCCGGCGTCGATCAGCTCGCCGGAGAACAGCAGGTACTTGGCGGTGGCCGGGCCCACCAGGGAGACCAGCCGCCGGGTGGAGGAGGCCGCGTAGACGATGCCCAGCTTCGCCGGGGTGACGCCGAAGAGGGCACCCTCGGCGGCGAAGCGCAGATCGCAGGCGGCGGCGAGCTGGCAGCCGCCGCCCACGCAGTGCCCGCGCACCGCGGCCAGGGTGGGCAGGGGGAAGGCGGCCAGCGCCTCCTCGGCGGTCACCGCCAGCCCGCGCGCCTCCTCGCCGCCGTCGCGCAGGGCACCGATGTCGGCACCCGCGCAGAAGGTCTCGCCCCAGCCGGTGAGGACGAGCACCCGCACCGCGGGATCGGCGGCGAGCCGCTCCAGGGCGGCGGGCACCTCGCGCCACATCTGCGGAGTCATGGCGTTGCGCTTGGCCGGGTTGTGGACGGTGAGGGTGGCGACCCCGTCGGTGACGTCGGTGAGCAGGGCCGGCCGGTAGACCGGCGGCTGGGTGTGCCGGGACATGTACCGGATGGTAACCGCCGGGGCGGCCGATGCCGGCGGCGGGCGCGGGCGGGCGGGCGGACGGGAGACCGGCGTCCCCGGCCGGCCGCGCAGGAACAGTCGCACATGCGAGCGGCGTGTAAAAGCATCTGTCATTTGCCATCGATAAGTGCCGACTTGCGGTCACCCTCCCGGAAGCCCCCTTCCACCGGCGAACACTCGACGGAAGCAGCGGCCCGGCACCGGGCCGCCCGGGTACGGCGGGAGAGCGCCGATGCGCAGCCGGGAACACGAGCGAGGCGACACGGCCGGGAGCGGGGTACGGCAAATGAGGACATGCGGGGACACCTCCGCCGAGGTGAGCGCGAGTACGGGTACGGGCGCGGCGGATACGGCCGTGCCGGGGAGCGGGACCGTACGGCCGCGGCCGTACGAGGGCACCTGGCGGTTCACCGCCCCGGTCCGGGACTCCTCCGTCCCCCGGGCGCGGCGCACGGTGCGGGACGTCATCGGCCGCGCGGGCGTCCCGGTCCCCGGGGAGCTGATGCACGCCCTGCTGCTGGTCCTGACCGAACTGGTCACCAACGCCGTGCGGCACGCGGCGCTGCTCTCCCCGGAGGTCGGCGTGGAGATCCGCGTCGGCGCGGACCAGGTGCGCGTCGGGGTCGAGGACGGCCATCCCTACCGGCCCGCGGCACTGGCCGCCGACCCGGCGCACGAGCACACCGGGGGGCGCGGACTGCTGCTGGTCAGGGCCGTCACCGCCGAGGCGGGCGGGAGCTGCGGGGTCGAGCGGACCGCGTCCGGCGGCAAGGTGGTGTGGGCCGTCCTGCCGCTGCCGCCGCTGCCGTCCGGGCCGTCACCAGCCCGCTGACACCCCGGCCACCTCGCGGATGCCGGGGCGCGCCGCGTCCAGCACCGTCATGAACCAGGCCGAGAACGGCTCCACCGCGTGCCGCTTGAGCAGCTCCTCGGGCGTCACGAAGGCCGTCTCGGCGATCTCGTCCGGATCCGGCCGCAACGACTCGCTCACCAGCCCCGCGAAGAGGTGGTTGTACTCCTGCTCCACCAGCCCGGAGGCCGGGTCCGGATGGTTGTAGCGCACCGTGCCCGCCTCCCGCAGCAGCGCGGGCGCCACCCCCAGCTCCTCGCCCACCCGGCGCACGGCGGCGGCGAAGGGCGCCTCGCCGGGGTAGGGGTGGCCGCAGCAGGTGTTGGACCACACGCCGGGGGAGTGGTACTTCCCCAGCGCCCTGCGCTGGAGCAGCAGCCGGCCCGTCTCGTCGAAGAGGAAGACGGAGAACGCCCGGTGCAGCCGGCCGGGGGCCAGATGGGCGGACAGCTTCTCCGCGGTACCGACGGTCGTGCCCTCCTCGTCGACCAGTTCGAGCATGATCGGGGCAGCTGTGCTGTGCGGCATGTCCGCCTTTCGTCAGGATGTGCCGGAACGGTGGTTCGTCCGATGGTCCGACCGCCCGTACCAGTGTGCCGCACACCACCCGGTGCCGCGCGCCGGACATACGCGGGAACGCCCGGAACGCCGGGGACGCCGTGCCGCGTGCCGGGCTCAGTGGCACACCCGCCCCTCGTGCTCCGCGTGCCCGTGCGGTTCGAGCTGGAAGGTGCAGTGCTCGACGTCGAAGTGCCGGCCCAGGCAGTTCCGCAGGTCGTGCAGGACCCTGTCGTGGCCCCCGGACTCCAGCGTCCCCCGGTCGACCACCACGTGCGCGGAGAGCACCGGCAGGCCGGAGGTGATCGTCCACACGTGCAGGTCGTGCAGGCTCTCCACGCCCGGCACGGCCAGGATGTGCGCCCGCACCCGGGCCACGTCCACGTGCCGGGGCGCCGCCTCCAGCAGCACCTCCAGCGCCTCGCGTGCCAGCTTCACCGTGCGCGGCACGATGAGCACCGCGATCAGCAGCGAGGCCAGCGGGTCGGCCCGCTGCCAGCCGGTCACCATGATCACCAGCGCGGCGGCGATCACGGCGAGGGAACCGAGGGCGTCCGCCGCCACCTCCAGGAAGGCGCCGCGCACATTGAGGCTCTCGCGCTGCCCGCGCATCAGCAGCGCCAGGGACACCCCGTTGAGGGCCAGGCCGATCACACCGAACAGGACCGTCGCCCCGCCGGGCACCTCCGCGGGGTGCCGCAGCCGCTCGACGGCCTCCACCAGGATGTAGCCGCCGACCCCGAGCAGCAGCAGGCAGTTGAGCAGCGCGGCGAGGATCTCGGCCCGTGCGAGGCCGAAGGTGCGGCGCTCGCTGCCGGGCCGGTTGGCGATCCGGACCGCCAGCAGCGCCATCCCGATGCCGACCGCGTCGGTCGCGACATGGCCCGCGTCCGCCAGCAGCGCCAGCGAACCGGTCAGCGCCGCGCCCACCAGCTCGGCGACCAGCAGGACGACCGCGATGCCCAGCGCGGCGCGCAGCCGCCCCCGGTGCGCGGCGCCCGCCGTCACCGGCCCGCCGTGGTGGTGCCCTGCGCCCATGAGTGGTGCCTCCGCGAAGTTGCGCCGATCGGTCGGACGGCCTCAGTGAACTACGGGAGGGGGGTATGGGGCAACGCGGCACTGAACACCGTTGTCATCCCCGTGACCTGGGCTTTCTTCCGAGAGCCCACGGGGTGTGGGCCGCCGGGCGTCAGTTCGGGGCGGCCCGCCGCGTACTCCAGCCCTCCCAGGCCGAGGCCACCATCTCGCGTACCCCGTGGCGGGGGGACCAGCCCAGCTCCCGGCCGATCCGCTCGGCCGAGGCGACCACCCGGGCCGGATCACCCGGCCGGCGGGACACCACCAGCGGGGCGGGCTCGCGGATGCCGGTGACCTCGGCGACCAGGTCGGCCAGCTCCCGCACCGACACGCCCAGGCCGGTGCCGACGTTGACGGTCAGGTCCGTTCCGGCCGGTCCTTCCGCGGAGCGCTCCGCCAGCCGGCGGGCGGCGGCCAGATGCGCCTCGGCCAGATCCCCCACATGGATGTAGTCCCGCACACAGGTGCCGTCGGGCGTGGGGTAGTCGTCACCGAAGATCCGCGGGGCCGTCCCGCGGGTGAGGGCGTCGAAGAACATCGGGACGACGTTGGACACCCCGGTGTCGGCCAGCTCCGGACGTACCGCCCCCGCCACGTTGAAGTAGCGCAGACAGGCCGTGGACAGCCCGTGCGCCCGTCCCGCGGCGCGCACCAGCCACTCGCCCGCGAGCTTGGTCTCGCCGTACGGGTTCAGCGGCGCGCACGGGGTGTCCTCCGTGACCAGGTCCACCTCCGGCATGCCGTAGACGGCGGCCGAGGAGGAGAACAGGAAGCGCCGCACACCCGCCCCGACCACCGCCTCCAGCAGCACCCGCAGGCCCGTCACGTTCTCCCGGTAGTACAGCAGCGGCTCCGCCACGGACTCGTCCACCCGCTTGCGGGCCGCCAGGTGCACCACACCGGTGATGCCGTGGCCGGCGATCACCCGGTCCAGCAGCGCGCGGTCCGCGACCGTGCCGCGCTCCAGGGGCGTCCCGGGCGGCAGCCGCTCCGGCAGCCCGGTGGAGAGGTCGTCGAGCACGACGACCCGCTCCCCGGCCGCCAGCAGGGCCCGCACCACATGTGCGCCGATGTACCCCGCTCCTCCTGTGACCAGCCATGTCATGACGGCAGCCTAGGGCCCTCCGGGCGGACGGAGTCCGCCGCCCCCGGGAGCGCCGTCCCGGGCCGTACCGGGGCGCGCGGGACGGCCGTCCCCGCTCCCGGGTGAACGCGTGGTGAACGGTCCCTCCCGCCGATCCGATAACCTCTGGCCACGTGCCGCCCGCCCGATCGGGTGAGGTCGCACGGTGACCGCTGCCCGGATGCCGCCCCTGTGGACCGCGCGCCGCGGACAGCACGGCTTCCGAGGAGTGAGTTCGTTCTTGTCGACCGCCATTCTCACCGGCCCGCCGGTCGCGGGGGCTCCCCTGGAGAGCGATCTGCGGTCGCTGGGCTTCGACGTACGGGTGGCGGCCGACGCCGCCGAGGCGGGCGAGGTGCTGGCCGCCGTTCCCGCCGGGGAGCGCGTCGCCCTCGTCGACCCCCGCTTCGTCGGCCATCTCCACAGCCTGCGGCTGGCCCTGACCGACCCGCGCTTCCCCGCCGCCGCCGTCCCCGGCGCCCTGGCCGCCGCGCCCGCCGCCCGTGCCGCGCTGGTCCGGGCGGTGACGGCCGCGGCCGACGCGGTCAGTGGCGCCGCGGTGACCGCCGGACGGGGCGGTACGGACCCCGGGGACGGCCCGGCCGCCCCCTCCGGCCTGCCCGACCGGGTGGCCGCCGCGCTGGCGGAGGACCCGGACGCGCCGGCGGTGCACCGGCCCGAGCTGGGCGTGCTGGTGGCCGCCGTGCCCGCCGGCGAGGCGGCCCGTGCCGCGGCGCTGCGCGCCGTGGCGGAGACCGACGACGAGGACGTGCGGCTGCGCTCGGCCGTGAAGTCCCGGGACGGCTTCTTCACCACCTTCTTCATCAGCCCCTACTCCCGCCATCTGGCCCGCTGGTGCGCGCGGCGCGGCCTGACCCCCAACCAGGTGACCACCGCCTCGCTGCTGACCGCGCTGGTCGCGGCGGCCTGTGCGGCCACCGGCACCCGGGGCGGTTTCGTCGCCGCCGGGATGCTGCTGATCGCCTCGTTCGTCCTGGACTGCGCCGACGGCCAGCTCGCCCGCTACTCCCTCCAGTACTCCACGCTCGGTGCCTGGCTGGACGCCACTTTCGACCGGGCCAAGGAGTACGCGTACTACGCCGGGCTGGCGCTCGGCGCGGCCCGCGGCGGTGACGACGTATGGGCGCTGGCGCTGGGCGCGATGGTGCTCCAGACCTGCCGGCACGTGGTGGACTTCGCCTTCAACGAGGCCAGTCACCACGAAGGGGGAGGGGCGGCGGCCAACACCAGCCCCACCGCCGCGCTGTCCGGACGGCTGGACAGCGTCGGCTGGACGGTGTGGGCCCGCCGCATGATCGTGCTGCCGATCGGTGAGCGCTGGGCGCTGATCGCCGTCCTCACCGCGCTCACCACCCCCCGCACCACCCTCACCGTGCTGCTGGTCGGCTGCGCGTTCGCCGCCTGCTACACCACCGCCGGACGGGTGCTGCGCTCGCTCACCCGGAAGGCGGAACGCACCGACCGCGCCGCGGCGGCACTGGCCGACCTCGCCGACTCCGGCCCGCTCGCCGAGGCGGTGGCCACCGCCTTCCGGGGGACACGGCTGCCGCGCCTGGCCGCCCCGGCGCTCGCCCTGCTCGGCTCGGCCGCCCTGGTGGCCGCCGCGCTGTGGACACAGCCCGGCTCCCCCTGGCCCCCGGCCGCCGCGCTCGGGTACGCCGCGCTGTCCGGCATCGCCGTCGCCCGGCCGCTGAAGGGCGCGCTGGACTGGCTGGTGCCGCCCTTCCTGCGGACCGCGGAGTACACCACCGTCCTGGTCCTGGCCGCCCGCGCGGAGTCGCCCGCCGCCCTGCCTGTCGCGTTCGGGCTGGTGGCGGCGGTCGCCTACCATCACTACGACACGGTGTACCGCATCCGCGGCGGCACCGGCGCCCCTCCGCGCTGGCTGGTGCGGGCGACCGGCGGACACGAGGGGCGCGTGCTGGTGGTCACGGCCGCCGCCGCCCTGTGGGCCGGAGGCCGCGGCTTCCCGGTCGCCCTCGCTGTCCTGGCCGGCGTCCTGGCGCTCACGGTGCTGGCCGAGAGCATCCGCTTCTGGATGTCCTCGCGGGCACCGGCCGTACACGACGAAACAGGAGAACCCGCATGATCGGCCTTGTGCTGGCGGCCGGCGCCGGACGGCGTCTGCGCCCCTACACCGACACCCTGCCCAAGGCCCTGGTGCCGGTGGATCCCGCGGGCGAGGGCACCACGACCGTGCTCGACCTGACCCTGGCCAACTTCCGCGAGGTCGGGCTGACCGAGGCCGCCGTGGTCGTGGGGTACCGCAAGGAGGCCGTGTACGAGCGGAAGGCCGCCCTGGAGCGCGCGTACGGCCTCACCCTCCACCTGGTGGAGAACGACAAGGCGGAGGAGTGGAACAACGCCTACTCCCTGTGGTGCGCCCGGGACGTGATCCGGGAGGGCGTGATCCTGGCCAACGGCGACACCGTGCACCCGGTCTCGGTCGAGGAGACCCTGCTGGAGGCCCGCGGCCGGGGGCAGCGGATCATCCTCGCCCTGGACACCGCCAAGAAGCTCGCCGACGAGGAGATGAAGGTCGTCGCCGAGCCCGGCCGGGGCGTGCGCAGGATCACCAAGCTGATGGACCCGGCCGAGGCCACCGGCGAGTACATCGGGGTGACCCTCATCGAGGGCGACGCCGCCCACGACCTGGCCGACGCGTTGCGGACCACCTACGAGCGCGACCCGCAGCTGTACTACGAGGACGGCTACCAGGAGCTCGTGGACCGCGGCCACACCGTCGACGTCGCCCCGATCGGCGAGGTGAACTGGGTCGAGATCGACGACCACGAGGACCTGGAGAAGGCCCGGGAGATCGTGTGCCGGTACTGACCCGCCTCATCCCCTCGCCGGTCGTCGTCGACATCCGGCCCGGCGCGCTGGACGGCCTGGCGGGCCTCCTGGCCGACCAGCGGATCTCCTCCTCCGGCAAGCTGGCCATCGCCATCAGCGCCGGCTCCGGCGCCGGCCTGCGCGAGCGGCTGGCCCCCGCGCTGCCCGGCGCCGACTGGTACGAGGTCGGCGGCGGCACCCTCGACGACGCGATCAGGCTCGCCGACGCCATGAAGTCCGGCCACTACGACGCGGTCGTCGGCATGGGCGGCGGCAAGATCATCGACTGTGCCAAGTTCGCCGCCGCCCGCATCGGGCTGCCGATAGTGGCCGTCGCCACCAACCTCAGCCACGACGGCCTGTGCTCCCCGGTCGCCACCCTCGACAACGACGCCGGCCGCGGCTCGTACGGGGTGCCGAACCCCATCGCGATCGTCATCGACCTCGACGTCATCCGCGAGGCACCGATCCGCTTCGTCCGCTCCGGCGTCGGGGACGTCATCTCCAACATCTCCGCCGTCGCCGACTGGGAGCTGTCCCACCGGGTGACCGGCGAGCAGCTCGACGGCCTGGCCGCCGCCATGGCCCGCCAGTCCGGCGAGGCCGTGCTGCGCCACCCGGGCGGCTGCGGTGACGACGAGTTCCTCACCGTGCTGGCCGAGGGGCTGGTGCTGACCGGCATCTCCATGTCCGTGGCCGGCGACAGCCGTCCGGCCTCGGGCGCCTGCCACGAGATCAACCACGCCTTCGACCTGCTCTACCCCAAGCGCGCCGCCGCCCACGGCGAGCAGTGCGGGCTCGGGGCCGCCTTCGCCATGCACCTGCGCGGGGCGGAGGAGCAGTCCGCCCTGATGACCGAGGCGCTGCGGCGGCACGGACTGCCCGTGCTGCCCGGCGAGATCGGCTTCAGCGACGAGGAGTTCGTGAAGGTGGTGGAGTACGCGCCGCAGACCCGGCCCGGGCGCTACACGATCATCGAGCACCTGGACCTGTCCACCGACCAGATCAGGGACGCGTACGCCGACTATGTCAAATCTGTCAAAGCCGTCTGTGGCTGAACTCCGACCGGTCGTCCATCCGGCGGGGGTGAAGGACCGGCGCAGTGGCGAGCACTGGGCCGGGCGCCTGTACATGCGGGAGATCTCGCTGCGCTGGACCCGGCACCTGGTGAACACCTCCATAACCCCCAACCAGCTCACCCACCTCATGGTGGTCGCCGGGCTGGCCGCCGGGGCCGTGCTGCTGGTGCCGGGCCTGACCGGGGCGCTGCTCGCCGCCCTCCTCATCCAGCTCTACCTGCTGCTGGACTGCGTGGACGGCGAGGTCGCCCGCTGGCGGAAGCAGACCTCCATCACCGGCGTCTACCTCGACCGGGTGGGCCACTACCTGGCCGAGGCCGCCCTGCTGGTCGGCTTCGGCGTCCGGGCGGCGGACGTGTTCCGCACCGAGGGCGCCACGAACTGGCTGTGGGCCTTCCTGGGAACCGTGGCGGCGCTGGGCGCCATCCTGATCAAGGCCGAGACCGACCTGGTGGACGTGGCGCGGGCCCGCAGCGGGCTGCCCGCGGTCAAGGACGAGGCCGCGGTGCCCCGCTCCTCGGGGCTGGCACTGGCCCGCCGGGCCGCGGCGGCGCTGAAGTTCCACCGGCTGGTCGGCGGCGTCGAGGCGTCCCTGTTCATCCTGCTGGTGGCGGTGGCCGACACGGTGCGCGGCGACCTGTTCTTCACCCGGCTCGGCGTCGTGGTGCTGGCGGGCATCGCGGTGCTGCAGACCCTGCTGCACCTGGTGTCCATCCTGGCGTCGAGCAGGCTGCGGTGACCCGGCGGCCGGTGGGGGAGCGAGGACGGTGAGCGACATGAAGGAGCCCGGGAGCCCGCAGAGCCCCGGCGGCGTCGGGAGCGCGTCCGGAAGCGGACACCTGACCCTGGGCGCGGTCATCCTGACCATGGGCAACCGCCCCGAGGAACTGCGCGCCCTGCTCGACTCGGTCGCCAAGCAGGACGGCGACCCGGTGCGGGTGGTGGTCGTCGGCAACGGCGCCCCGCTGCCCGAGCTGCCCGACGGGGTGCGGACGGTGGAACTGCCGGAGAACCTCGGCATCCCCGGCGGCCGCAACGTCGGCATCGAGGCGTTCGGGCCGGGCGGCAGCGAGGTGGACGTCCTGCTCTTCCTCGACGACGACGGGCTGCTGCCGAACAACGACACCGCCGAGCTGGTCCGGCAGGCGTTCGCAGCCGACCCCCGGCTGGGCATCGTCAGCTTCCGCATCGCCGACCCGGACACCGGCGTCACCCAGCGCCGCCACGTACCGCGGCTGCGGGCCTCGGACCCGATGCGCTCCTCGCGCGTGACGACCTTCCTGGGCGGTGCCAACGCGGTGCGCACCAAGGTCTTCCAGGAGGTCGGCGGGCTGCCGGAGGAGTTCTTCTACGCCCACGAGGAGACCGACCTGGCCTGGCGGGCGCTGGACGCGGGGTGGATGATCGACTACCGCGCCGACTTGGTGCTCCACCACCCCACCACCCTCCCCAGCCGGCACGCGGTCTACCACCGGATGGTGGCCCGCAACCGCGTCTGGCTGGCCCGGCGGAACCTCCCGCTGCCGCTGATCCCGCTCTACCTGGGGGTCTGGCTGCTGCTGACGCTGGCCCGGCGCCCCTCCCGGCCGGCGCTCCGCGCCTGGCTGGGCGGCTTCCGCGAGGGCTGGACCACCCCGTGCGGCCCCCGCAGGCCCATGAAGTGGCGTACGGTGTGGCGCCTGACCCGGCTGGGTCGGCCGCCTGTCGTCTGACAAGCTCTGTCTGAGAGCATCGGATCCGGCGGCACCCGACGCCGGGGTCCCCGCCTGTCCCATCCCGGCTGTGCATGTGAGGACGAAAGTTTCAACGTGAGCGAGACAACGCACGACGGTGCGATCGCGACGAGCGGACCCCCGCGCCATCCCGACGACGGTCTGTCCCCGGCCGAGCTCGCCGCCAAGTACGGCCTGTCGGTCAGCGGGGCGCGGCCCTCCCTGGTGCAGTACGTCCGGCAGCTCTGGGCGCGGCGGCACTTCATCCTCTCCTTCTCCCGCGCCAAGCTGCACGCCCAGTACGGCCAGGCCAGGCTCGGCCAGCTCTGGCAGGTCCTCACCCCCCTGCTGAACGCGGCCGTCTACTACTTCATCTTCGGCCTGCTGCTCGGCGGGCGCGGCGGGATGGAGAACGACGAGTACATCCCGTTCCTGGTGACCGGGGTGTTCATCTTCATGTTCACGCAGACCTCGGTGATGTCCGGGGTCCGCGCCATCTCCTCGAACCTGGGGCTGGTGCGGGCCCTGCACTTCCCCCGGGCCTCGCTGCCGATCTCCTTCTCCCTGCAGCAGCTCCAGCAGCTGCTGTACTCGATGGTCGTCCTGGTCGTCATCCTGATCGCGCTCGGACACTACCCCGGGCCGCTGTGGCTGCTGGTGGCCCCCGTCCTGGTGCTCCAGTTCGTCTTCAACACCGGACTGGCGATGATCATGGCCCGGCTGGGCAGCAAGACCCCGGACCTGGCCCAGCTCATGCCGTTCGTGCTGCGCACCTGGATGTACGCCTCCGGCGTGATGTTCCCGCTGGCCTACATGGTGGAGAGGTCGAAGGAGCTGCCGGACTGGGTGGCCACCGTGCTGGAGGCCAACCCGGCGGCCGTCTACATGGAGCTGGTGCGCTACGCGCTGATCGACGGACCGCACCACCAGAGCCTGCCCGGGCACGTCTGGCTGCTGGGCGCCGGCTGGGCCCTGGTGGTCGGAATCGGCGGGTTCGTTTACTTCTGGAAGGCTGAGGAACGATATGGCCGTGGCTGAGAAGAGCGCTGCCGCCGAGCCGGGACAGGACAGCGCCGGTACGGCGGCCCCCGCCGAGCGGCGGCCGACCGTCATCGCCGACGACGTGCACGTGGTCTACCGCGTCTACGGGGGCGGCCCCCGGGGCAGGGGCAGCGCCACCGCCGCCCTCAGCCGGATCGTCCGCCGCAAGCCGAGCGGGCGGGTGCGCGAGGTGCACGCCGTCAGGGGCGTGAGCTTCATCGCCTACCGCGGCGAGGCCATCGGGCTGATCGGCTCCAACGGCTCGGGCAAGTCGACGCTGCTGCGGACCATCGCGGGCCTGCTGCCCGTGGAGAGCGGCCGGGTCTACACCGACGGCCAGCCCTCGCTGCTGGGCGTCAACGCGGCCCTGATGAACGACCTGACCGGGGAGCGCAACGTCATGCTGGGCGGGCTGGCGATGGGCATGTCGGTGGCCCAGATCCGCGAGCGCTACCAGGACATCGTCGACTTCTCCGGCATCAACGAGAAGGGCGACTTCATCAGCCTGCCGATGCGCACCTACTCCTCGGGCATGGCGGCCCGGCTGCGGTTCTCCATCGCCGCCGCCAAGGACCACGACGTGCTGATGATCGACGAGGCGCTGGCCACGGGCGACGGGAAGTTCCGCAAGCGCTCCGAGGCGCGCATCCGCGAGCTGCGCAAGGAGGCCGGGACGGTCTTCCTGGTCAGCCACAGCAACAAGTCGATCCGGGACACCTGCAACCGGGTGCTGTGGCTGGAGCGCGGCGAACTGCGCATGGACGGCCCGACCGAAGAGGTGCTCAAGGAGTACGAGGAGTTCACCGGCAAGTAGGGCGGGCGGGCCGCCGCTCCGGCGGTGTCCCGCACGCGGCGGTACGGTCCGGCCCCCGCACCCGTCACGGGTGCGGGGGCCGGACCGTCTTCCGGATCCGGACCCGCGGCGGATCCGGACCCCCGTACCGGGGACGGGCGCGGGCCGGCTCCCCGGAGCGGCCGGGGTCAGACCCCGGCGGGCTCGCGCTCCGGCCCGGCCGGGGGCGGTGTATCCGGCAGGCCGGGGGTGCCCGGCCGGACGGCGGCCGGTTCCTCGGTCAGCCCCACCCGGCGGTGCAGCCGCCGCAGTGCCCCCGGCGCGTACCAGGCGCCGCGGCCCAGCAGCCGCATCGCGGCCGGGACCAGCACCCCGCGCACCGCCACCGCGTCGATCAGGACGGCCAGTCCGCTGCCGAGGCCGAACATCTGGATGAAGCTGACCTCGCTGGTGGTGAAGGCGAAGAAGCTCACCGCCAGCAGCCCCGCGGCCATGGTGACGATCCGCCCGGTCCGCGACAGCCCGCGGGTGACGGCGGTGGCGGTGTCCTCGCCCGCGTCGTGGAGTTCCTTGATCCGGCTGGTGACGAAGACCTCGTAGTCCATCGACAGCCCGAAGACGACGCAGAACAGCAGCACGGTCATGGAGGTGTTCATGGGCATCGGGGTGAAGCCCAGCACTGAGGACAGGTGCCCGTCCTGGAAGATCCAGACCATCGCGCCGATCGCCGCCGCCAGGCTGACGGCGTTGAGCAGCAGCGCGCGCAGCGGCTGGACGACGCTTCCGGTGAACAGGAACAGCAGGACGAAGGTGGTCACGGCGACCCAGGCGATCGCGGCCGGCAGCCGGTCCCCGATGGCGGCCCTGGTGTCCACCAGCTGCGCGTCCGGGCCGCCGACCAGGGCCTCCACGCCGTCCGGTGCGGGCACCGCGCGAACGGCGCCCACCAGGTCCTGGGCGGCCCGCGAACCGGACTCCGGCTCGGTGGTGACGGTGAGCCGCTGGGCGTCGGCACGGCCGAGTGCCGCGTTCACCGGGCCGGGCGGGGCGGCCTCGCCCGCGCGGTAGGTGCCGGAGGCGGCCTGGACGCGAGTGACGCCGTCGAGCCGGGAGAGGGCGGTGGCGTACGCGCCGAGCCCGGCGGTGTCCACCGGCCCGGTGGTGACGATCTGGACGGCGGAGGCGTCGTCGCCCTCGAAGTGCTCGTCGACGGCGGCGGCCACCTGGCGGCTGTCCGCGTCCCGCGGCAGCACCCGCTCGTCCGGGTTGCCGAAGGAGGCGCCCAGCAGCGGGCTCGCGGCGAGCAGCAGCACGGCGAGGACCGGCAGCGCGGTGAGGGCCGGGCGGCGCATCACGAGCGCGGCCAGGCGGCCCCACACCGGTGCGTCGGGACGGCGTACGGCCTTCGCCCAGGGCAGCCGGCCGTTGTTGACGCGGTGGCCCAGCAGGGCCAGCAGGGCGGGGACGACCACCAGCGCGGCGACCGCGGCGATCGCCACCACGCCGATCCCGGCGTAGGCGAAGGAGCGCAGGAAGAAGGGCGGGAAGAGCAGCAGGGCGGCGAGCGCGGCGATGACGACGGCGGCGGAGAAGGCGATGGTGCGGCCCGCGGTGGTCACGGTGGCGCGCAGCGCCTCGGGGACCGGATCGCCTTCGGTCAGGCGTTCGCGGAACCGGCTGACCAGCAGCAGTCCGTAGTCGATGCCCAGTCCGAGGCCGAGGGCGGTGGTGAGGTTGACCGAGAAGACCGACACGTCGGTGAGGCTGCCGAGCACGAAGAGCTCGGCGAAGGTGCCCATGACCGCGATCAGCCCGATGGCCAGCGGCAGCAGGGCGGCGAGGACGCTGCCGAAGGCGATCACCAGCAGGACGAGGGTGACGGGCACGGCGATCGCCTCGGCGAGGGCGAGGTCCGCGGAGACCTGGGAGGTGATGTCGTGGCCGACGGCCGCCTGGCCGCCGGCGCGCACCGTGACGGCACCCCGGTCGCCGGCCCACTCCCCGGCCTTCTCGGCGACCTCGCCGGCGCGATCGGTGCGCTCGGTGCTGTTCCCCCCGACATGGGCGAGGATCAGCGCCCGGCCGCCGTCGCGCGAGGTGAGCGCGGAGCCGGCGGCGTCCCAGTGGGAGAGGACGCCGGACACGTCCGGATCGGCCTTCAGCCCCGCGGTGATCTCCCGTCCGGCCCGCTCGACGGCGGGGGAGTCCAGCCGGGCCCCCTCCCGGGGCTCCACCAGCAGCACGAGGTTGGTCTCACCGCCGAACCGCTCCTCGATCAGGGCGGCGGCCCGGCTGGAGGGCGCGTCGGGGTCCTCGAATCCGCCGCTCTGGAGTTTGCCGAACGCCCCGAGGCCGACGGCGGCCATGGCGAGCACGGCGACGAGTGAGGCCAGCAGTACCGCGCGGGTGTGACGCAGTACCAGGCCGGCGATCCACGACAGCATGGTTCTCCCCCTCCGGGTGTGCGCCGCAAGATGTTTACGGCGTTAACATGCACTGTGGCAGAGGGATGTTAATGCCGTCAACATCAGGCAGTATCGAATGATGCGAACCGACGGGACCGGCAAGAGCGGCTACCACCACGGCGATCTGCGCAACGCGCTCATCGAGGCGGCGACCGAGCTCGCCCGCGCCGGCGGCCCCGAGGCCGTCGTGCTGCGGGCCGCCGCCCGCCGGGTGGGGGTCTCCCCGACCGCCGCCTACCGCCACTTCACCGGCCAGGGCGATCTGCTGCGCGCGGTCAAGGCGCGGGGCCAGCGGTGGCTGGCGGACACCATGGAGGAGGTCGCCGGGGAGCTGGCCCGCGACGCGGGGGGCGCCGGAGCCGCGGCGGAGGAGCGCATCCGCGCCATGGGGCTGGGCTACCTCCGCTTCGCCCTCGCCGAACCGGGCCTGTTCCGTGCGGCCTTCTGCCGCCTTCCGCTGCCGGAGGAGGAAGAGGGGCGGGAGGGGGAGGCAAGGGGGGAGGTGGCCGGAGGGGGGGCCGGTGGCGCCGGGGGGTTCGGCCCGGACGGGCCCCGGGACGCCCGGGCCGCGAGCGCCTACGGGCTGCTCGGCGAGGCGCTGGACGCCCTCGCCGCCACCGGCCGGATGCCCGCCGGACGGCGCCCCGGCGCGGAGTTCGCGGCCTGGAGCGCGGTGCACGGCCTGGCCGTGCTCATCCTGGACGGCCCGCTCTCCCGCCTTCCCGGGGAGCAGCGGGACGCCGTCGTCGAGGGGGTCCTGGCCTCGGTGCTGCGCGGGCTGACCGCTCCGGCCTGACCTCCCGCCGGGGGTGGCGGCCCGCCGGACCCGTGCCGCGGAACGGGCCGGAGCACGACGTAAGCTGAGCCGGGTGCCGGTGGACGGCATGCCGGGTGGTCCCGTCCCCGGTCGGCGGATCGGCCGCGTGGTACGCCCGAAACCGCTGAAATAGGATGTTCCGGGCGATGGGGCCGGGGGAGGGGTGCCACCGGCACCCCGGACACCGCCGGTGCTCCGAACTTCTGCGGTGGCCCGGCCGTTCCAGGGGAACAAGGTGTCGGTCGCGATGGGCGCGCGGGCGCGGTGAGCTGAGGAGGCGGAAGAGGATGACGGCGATGGCCGGGACCGGCTGGACGAGCGTTCCGTGGTGACCTGGCGGGACGCGGGGGCGCCCGCCGTACACGCCGTCCTGGACAAGGCCGCGCACGAGAACTTCCCCGTCGCCCCCCGCTTCCTCCCGCGTGCCTGGCGGGAGGACCTGACCGCCGTCTACGGCTGCGTCCGGCTGGTGGACGACATCGGCGACGGCGAGCTGGCCCCCGGCGGCCGGGACGCCGCGGCGCTGGGAGTGGAGCCCGGCCGGGCCGCCGACCGTGCCGCGCTGCTCGACGCCTTCGAGGCCGACCTGCGGCGCGCCTTCCGCGCCGCCGGGGCCGCCGGGACCGGGCGCGCGAGCGCGGACCGGGACTTCCCGGAGGGCCCGCGCCACCCCCTGCTGCGCGCCCTGGTGCCGACCGTGCGCCGCCGCGGGCTGACCCCGGACCCGTTCCTCGCCCTGGTCGAGGCCAACCGGCGGGACCAGCGGGTCCACCGGTACGGGACCTGGGAGGAACTGCTCGGCTACTGCGCGCTGTCCGCCAACCCCGTCGGCCGGATCGTCCTGGCCGTCACCGGCACCACCACCCCCGAACGGGTCCGCCGCTCCGACGCCGTCTGCACCGCCCTGCAGGTGATCGAGCACCTCCAGGACGTCGCCGAGGACCTGGCCCGCCAGGACCGGATCTACCTGCCCGCCGAGGACCTGGAGCGCTTCCGGGTCACCGAGTCCGATCTCGCCGCCCCCACCGCGAACGCCTCGGTGCGTGCGCTGGTCGCCTACCAGGCGCGGCGTGCCCAAGAACTGCTGAACGAAGGAGTCCCACTGGTGGCGAGTCTTCCCGGAGTGCCGAAACTCCTCGTCGCCGGGTTCACCGGCGGCGGGCGGGCGGCCCTGCGCGCCGTCCGGTCCGCCCGGTACGACGTCCTGGCCGGCACCCCGCGCCCCACCCGCGCCGGTGTGCTGCGCGAGACCGCGACGGTCCTGGGACAGGCCAGGTGAGCGGGGCCGTGGCACGTACGGCCCGGGCGGCGCAGCCCCCGCAGGTCTTCGCGGCCTACCGCTACTGCGAGGCCGTCACCGCCCACCAGGCCCGCAACTTCGCCTACGGCATCCGGCTGCTGCCCCCGGACCGGCGGCAGGCGATGTCCGCCCTGTACGCCTTCTCCCGGCGCGTCGACGACATCGGCGACGGCACCCTGGACCCGGCGGTCAAGAAGGACCGGCTGGAGGAGACCCGCCGGCTGCTCGGCCTGGTGAAGGACGGGAAGCTCCCCGAGGACGCCACCGACCCGGTCGCCGTCGCCCTGGCCGACGCCGCCCGCCGCTTCCCGATCCCGCTGGGCGGGCTCGACGAGCTGATCGACGGCGTCCTGATGGACGTGACCGGCCGGACGTACGAGACCTGGGAGGAACTGCGGGAGTACTGCCGCTGTGTCGCCGGTGCCATCGGACGGCTCTCCCTGGGCATCTTCGGCACCGTGCCGGGCGCGCCCGGCGCCGAGCGCGCCCCCCACTACGCCGACACCCTCGGCCTGGCCCTCCAGCTGACCAACATCCTCCGCGATGTGCGCGAGGACGCCGTGGAGGGCCGCACCTACCTGCCCCGCGAGGACCTCGAGGCCTTCGGCTGCGCCACCGCGCCGCTCTGCCAGGCCCTGCCGCCCGGCGCCGACTTCACCGGGCTGGTCCGCTTCGAGGTGCGGCGCGCCCGCGGCCTGTTCGCCGAGGGGCTGAGGCTGCTGCCGCTGCTCGACCGCCGCTCCGCCGCCTGCGTGTCGGCGATGGCCGGGATCTACCACCGCCTGCTCACCCGTATCGCCCGCGACCCCCATGCCGTGCTGCGCGGCCGGATCTCCCTGCCGGCCCGGGAGAAGGCGTACGTCGCCGTGCGCGGGCTGGCCGGGCTCGACGCCCGCCGGGTGGCCCGCCGTACCGCGCACCGCGCCGCCCCGGGGGAGACCCGGTGACCGCTCCGGAGGCGGCTCCGCCGACGGTTCCGGAGCCGGTCGGCTCCCGGGCGGTGGTCGTCGGCGGCGGGCTGGCGGGCATCACCGCGGCGCTGCGCCTGGCCGAGGCCGGGATCGGCACCACCCTGGTGGAGGCCCGGCCCCGGCTGGGCGGCCTCGCCTTCTCCTTCCGGCGCACCGGCGCCGCCGGTGAGCTGACCGTGGACAACGGCCACCACGTCCACCTGCGGTGCTGCACCGCCTACCGCTGGTTCCTGGAGCGGATCGGGGCGAGCGCGCTCGCCCCGGTCCAGCGGCGTCTGGACATTCCCGTGCTGGACGCCGCCCGCGGCAGAGTGGGGCGGCTGCGCCGCACCGCCCTGCCCGCTCCGCTGCACCTGGCGGCCGGGCTCGCCCGCTATCCGCATCTCTCCCCGGCCGAGCGGCTGCGGGCCGGGCGGGCCGCGCTCGCACTGAAGCGCCTGGGGACGGTCGATCCGGCCGATCCCGCCCTGGACGGCACGGACTTCGCGAGCTGGCTGCACCGCCACGGCCAGTCGCCGCGCGCGATACGGGCGCTGTGGGACCTCGTCGGCGTCGCCACCCTCAACGCCCGAGCCCCGCAGGTCTCGCTCGGGCTGGCCGCGATGGTCTTCAGGACCGGACTGCTCACCGAACCCGGCGCGGCGGACCTCGGCTGGTCCCGGGTCCCGCTGGGGCGGCTGCACGACACCCTGGCCGGCGAGGCGCTGGAGCGGGCGGGCGTCCGCGTGGTCCGGCGGGCCCGGGTCCGGGAGCTCACCCCGGAGCCGGACGGCACCTGGCGGATCACGGTGGGCGCCGGCGGGAGCGGAGACGCGGACGGCGGGGGCGGAACGCTCACCGCCGGCACGGTCGTCCTGGCCGTCCCCCAGCGCGACGCGCACCGGCTGCTGCCGCCCGGCGCGCTGCCGGAGCCGGACCGGCTGCTGCGCATCGGCACCGCGCCGATCCTGAACGTCCACGTGGTCTACGACCGCCGGGTGCTGCACCGCCCCTTCCTGGCCGCGCTGGGCACCCCCGTGCAGTGGATCTTCGACCGTACCGAGGCGTCCGGGCTGCGCGCCCCGGGCGGCACGGACGGAGGCACGGGAGGCACCGCGGACGGGAGCGCGGGGGCCGGCCCCCAGTACCTGGCGTTGTCCCAGTCCGCCGCCGGCGACGAGATCGACCTGCCCGTCGCCGTCCTGCGCGAACGCTATCTGGCCGAACTGGCCCGGCTGCTGCCCGCCGCCCGCACCGCGCGGGTGCGGGACTTCTTCGTCACCCGGGAGCGGACCGCCACCTTCGCCCCCGCACCCGGCGTCGGACGGCTGCGGCCCGCGGCCCGCACCGACACGCCGGGAGTATGGCTGGCGGGGTCATGGACCGCCACCGGCTGGCCCGCGACGATGGAGGGCGCCGTGCGCAGTGGACTGACCGCCGCCCGGGAGGCGCTGGCCGCCCTGGGCCGCCCGTACGAGGACCCGTACGGCGGGCCGCATGACGGCGTCTTTTCGGAGGCGGCGTGAGCACGACACCCACGACAGAGGAGACCCTGTGACCCCGGCGACCACCAGGACCCAGACGGGCACGGCCGACGACACCGCGAGCGTCGTCGCGCTGCTGGAGCGCGGCCGTACGCTCGCCGCGCCGCTGCTGCGCTCCGCCGTGGCGCGGCTCGCCTCGCCCATGGACACCGTTGCCGCGTACCACTTCGGCTGGATCGACGCCCAGGGCCGGCCGGCCGACGGCGACGGGGGCAAGGCGGTGCGTCCCGCCCTCGCCCTGCTGTCGGCCGAGGCCGCGGGCGCCGCGCCCGAGACCGGGGTGCCCGGCGCGGTCGCCGTCGAACTGGTCCACAACTTCTCCCTGCTCCACGACGACCTGATGGACGGCGACGAGCAGCGGCGCCACCGCGACACCGTCTGGAAGGTGCACGGCCCCGCGCAGGCCGTCCTGGTGGGCGACGCCCTGTTCGCGCTGGCGGGCGAGGTGCTGCTGGAGCTGGACACGGCCGAGGCGGCCAGGGCCACCCGGCGGCTGACCCTGGCCACCCGCAGACTCATCGACGGCCAGGCGCAGGACATCTCCTACGAGCACCGCGAGAAGGTCACCGTCGCCGAGTGCCTGGAGATGGAGGGCAACAAGACCGGCGCGCTGCTGGCCTGCGCCAGCTCCGTCGGCGCGGTCCTCGGCGGCGCGGACGACGCCACCGCGGACGCCCTGGAGGCCTACGGCCACCATCTGGGGCTGGCCTTCCAGGCCGTCGACGACCTGCTGGGCATCTGGGGCGACCCGGCGGTGACCGGCAAGCGGACCTGGAGTGATCTGCGGCAGCGCAAGAAGTCCCTGCCGGTCGTCGCGGCCCTGGCGGGCGGCGGCCCGGCCGCGGGGCGGCTCGGAGAACTGCTGGCCGCGGACGCCACCAAGGACCCGGCGGAGTTCGAGGACTTCAGCGAGGCGGAGTTCGCGGCGCGGGCGGAGCTGATCGAGGAGGCCGGCGGCCGTGAGTGGACCGCGGAGGAGGCCCGCCGCCAGCACGCCGCCGCCCTCGCCGCCCTGGACGGCGTCACCGGGATGCCGCCCGGGGTCCGCGACCAGTTCGCGGCCCTCGCGGACTTCGTCGTGGTCCGCGAGGGCTGAGCCGGAAGCGGGTGGGACGCGGGCGCGCGCGGCGCGGCGGCCGTCCGGGGTCAGTCCTCCAGCAGGCGCGCCCGCAGCCGCTCGCGGAGGGCGGGGGTGAGGCCGAGCCCTTCGGCGAGGTACGCCTCCACTCCGCCCCAGTGGTCCTCGATGGTGTCGAACGCCGTGTGCAGATAGGCCGGGCGGGCGTCGAAGAGCGGGGCGAGCAGCTCCATCACCTCCGGGGACATCCCCTCGGCCGCCTCCGGGGAGCGGTACACCCGGTAGCGGCGGTGCGGGGAGTTGGACTCAAGGTAGTCCGCCTCGATGGCCTCCCGCTCCACGCCCAGGGCCAGCAGCGTCACGGCGACCGACAGTCCGGCCCGGTCCTTGCCGGCCGCGCAGTGCATCAGGGCCGGGACGCTGTCCTCGGCCAGCGCCCGCAGCACCCGGCCGTGCTCGGCGGTGCGGTCCCTGATGATCGCCCGGTAGGACTCGGCCATCCGGGCCGCCGCCCGCCCGCCGGAGAGCGCGGCCCGCAGCTGGGCCAGATCGCCCTCGCGCACCATCGTCCAGAACTCGGCGCCGTCGGCGGGGTCCGACAGCGGGATGTTCACGTTCCGCACCCCGGGCAGCGCCACGTCGGGGCCCTCCAGGGCCTGGTCGGCGGCGTTGCGGAAGTCGAAGACGGTGTGGAGCCCGAGCCGGGCGAGGAAGGCGGTGTCCTCCTCGGTGGCGTGGGCCAGATGCCCGCTGCGGTAGAGCACGCCCGGCCGCACCCGCCGCCCGTCGGCGGTCGGCAGCCCGCCGACGTCCCGGAAGTTGCGCACGCCGGTCAGTACGGGTTCCACGGTCTCGAACGTCACGGCCACTCCTCGTCCTCGGGCCCTTCCGGGCCGTCTCCGGTGCTCCCGGAGCTCTGCGCGTCCTTCTCCCCGGGGCGGTGCCCCGGTGCGCCGCTCCCCGTGCACGGACCCGCGGCGACCACTGCGACCATACGGCATGGCCCCGCGGCCGGGCCGGTGCGCCGACGGACCGGCGGCACCCGAGGCGGGGGCGACGCCGGGGACCGGGAGGAACGGGAGGGCAGGCGGTAGGACATGGACGACGGACTGTTCCGGCTGCCGCCCGTGGCGGTGGCCCCGGGCGCGGTGCACCTGCCCGGCCATCTGGACCCGGCCGCGCAGCGGGAGCTGCTGGCCGCCTGCCGGCGGTGGGCACGGCCGCCCGCCGGGCTGCGAACCGTACGGATGCCCGGTGGCGGCGAGATGTCGGCACGGCAGGTCGGTCTCGGCTGGCACTGGTATCCCTACGGTTACTCCCGGACCGCGGTGGACGGCGACGGCTCGCCGGTCAAACCGTTCCCCGACTGGCTGGGGAAGTGGGCCCGGCGGGTACTGGAGGAGGCGTACGGGCGGGCTCCGAGCGGTGCCCACGGTGCCACCCCGTACGACCTCCCGTACGACCTCGCGCTGGTGAACTTCTACGACGACCGGGCGCGGATGGGGATGCACCGTGACCGCGACGAGGAGTCGGACGCCCCCGTGGTCTCCTTCAGCCTCGGCGACACCTGCGTCTTCCGCTTCGGCAATGCGGGCGGCCGCGGTCGCCCGTGGACCGACGTCGAACTGCGCAGCGGGGACGCCTTCGTGTTCGGCGGCCCCGCGCGGTGGGCCTACCACGGTGTCCCGCGGACCCGGTCCGGTACGGCACCGCCCGCGCTCGGACTGCGGGGACGGGTCAGCGTCACGGTCCGGCAGCGGTGACCGCCCCGGCCGTTGCCGACGGAGCGGGCTCACTCCCGCCGGGAGACTCCGGCCGCACACGCGGAGGACAGCAGCTGGGCGTCCAGGAGACTGCCGTCCATGAACCGGCTGCCCCTGGAGTAGGCCCCGAGGACCAGCTTCGCGAGCGGCAGTGCCCCGGCGGGCCGGCGCAGCAGCGGCCCGGTCCACGACGCGACGGACGCGTCGAGCTCCGCGGCCGGTACCACCCTGTGGAGGACGGACAGCTCGTGCGCCCGTTCTGCGTCGAAAGGGGCGCAGGTCAGGATGAGCTCGCGGATCCTGGCGGCCCCCGCCTCGCCGATGAGGCGGGGCAGGACCCCTCCCCAGACCGGTGCCACGCCGAGCGCGACCTCGGGGAGCCGGAAGCGGCAGGTGTCCGCGCCTATTCGCAGGTCGCAGAAGACCGCGAGGGCAAGACCGGCGCCGATGACCCTGCCGTGCAGCCGCGCGACGGTGACCGCGGTCGTGGTGTCCAGGGCCTCGCACACCCGCCGGGCCTTGTCCATGATCACCCGCAGCTCCGCACCGGTGGGGTCGGCCCCGAGTGACGTGGTGAACTCCTCACGGTCCGCACCCAGGCAGAAGTCGTCCCCGGCGCCCGACAGGACAAGCACCCGGATCCCGGGGCGGTCGTTCAGCCCACCGAGCACGGTGAGCAACTCGTCCAGGACCTCGGCGGTCAGGGTGTTGCCCGTCTCGGGGAGGTTCAGCCGGACCCGCAGCACGGGGCCCTCCCGGCTGACGCGGAGTGTCTTGTAGCGGCCTTCGTACCGGTCGCCGGGGTGGTCTTCGGGCCGGTCGTCGATGCTGGGGGTCACGGATACCTCAGGGTGTTGTCACCGGCAGTGTCAGCAGGCGGCGGAAGGCCACCCGCGGCGCCCACTCGGGTCTGCGGGCGAGCCGGAGTGCGGGGAAGCGGCGCAGGAGAGCGGTCAGCAGTGTGGCGGCCTCCAAGCGCGCCAGGGGAGCTCCGAGACAGTAGTGAATGCCGCCGCTGAAGCTCAGGTGGGTCGCCCTGCGGCGGATGTCGAAGACCTCGGGATCGTCGTGGTGGGCGGGATCCCGGTTGGCCGCGCCGACCATGAGGTGCACCATCTGGCCGGCGCGGACATCGATGCCGGCGATGTCCGTGTCCCTGCCGGCGACCCGGCTCACCACATGCGTGGGGGCGTCGTAGCGCAGCACCTCCTCGACCGCCGCGGGCACCTGTCCGGGGTGCGCGCGCAGCCACGCCCACTGCCGGGGGTGCTCCAGGAGGAGCCGCACCATCGTCGACAGCAGCGTCGAGGTCGTCTCCAACGCGGCCAGCAGCACGAACAGGGAGAGGTAGTACACGGCCTCGTCGGCGGCCTCCCGGTCGGGCTCCACCTCGTCCCAGGCGCGTATCCACGCCGACACCGGATCGCCACCGGGCTTCGCGCGCCGCTCGCGCACCAAGGCGGTGAAGTACTCGCGCAGCCGTGCCGTCGCGGCGTCGGAGAGCGCCAGCTGGCTGGCGGAAGGCAGCAGTTCCTGCGCGAACACCTGGTCGTGCGTCAGCTCGCGCAGCAACGGGTAGTCGGCGACGGGCAGCCCGAGCCACCGGCCGATGACGGCCACCGGCAGCTCCTCGCTGACCAGTTCGCCGAAGTCGGCCTCGCCGCACTCCAGTTCGTCCGTGAAGCGGTCGAGCAGTCCCTCGGTGATCTCTTCGGTCGACAGCCGAATGTCCTCCAGGGAGCTGCGGTCGAACATGTTCCCCGCGGTTCTGCGGACCCTGGTGTGCTCCGGGGGGTTGAGTCCCGGCAGTGTCCGGCTCATTTCCCGGGAGGAAGGCGCGTTCCAGCGTCTCGACTCTCCCTGGCGGGCGCGCCATCCGCTGTCCGGCACCAGCCAGTCCCGGCTGCGCAGGATCCGGTCGCACAGCCCGTAGGAGGTGATCAGGTAACCGCCCCAGGGAGCCGGGACGACCTCTCCCAGTGAGCCGAGCTCGGCGTAGTGGGAAAACGGATCGGCCTGTCCCTTCGGTGTCCGCAGCCGGGATAACAGTGCGACCACGGAGCGTCGGTCGACGGACTGAGCTATCGCAGGCTCCACAGCGGGGGACTCCCTTGAACGGTCAACTGAATGGCCAGTTCTGCCTACCCGCGAACTTTATTGTTCATGTGTGTTCAAAGGATTGCATTCTGTTACATACGTCACATTCCCTTCAGCCAGGACAGGAAGGTGCTCCAGCGGTTCGTCCTGGCCTGCTGGGGGTGTTGCCGTCCGGCCGACGCGGGCCCGGCACCCTGGCCGATCGCGGCGGAGGGCCGCCGGGGCGGCGAGACCGGTGTGAAACGGACGGGCAGCGCGGTGAGGGTCCTGCTCCAGGGCGTCGGCTGCCACATCAGGTCCTCGAAGGCCACGGCCAGGTCGACGTCCGTCATACGGTTGAGCAGCCTCTCGATGGCCGCGACCCCGATCAGGATGGCGGGGTCCTTGGCCGGGCAGACGTGCGGGCCCGCGCCGAAGGCAAGATGCGCCTTCCCCCTGAGCGAAGAGGAGTTGTCGGAGAGGACGGGGTCCGTGTTGGCGGCCGCGAAACTGATGACGACGGGCTGGTCGGTCTCCAGCACCCTGCCGTCGAGTTCGGCGTCCTGCACCGGATAGTGAACGGCGTAGTTGGCGATGGGGGCGAACCGCCACAGCACCTCGTTGACGGCGTCCTCGACCAGCAGTCCGGTCGAGTACTGGGTCCCCGAGTACTTCTCGTCGCCGAGCATGAGAGCGGCACCGGTGCTGATGAGGGACATCAGGGGCGCCGTTCCGCCGGACAGCAGCGTGACGAGCTGATTGACCAGTTCGTCGTCGGAGAGACCCGCCGGGTGCTCCATCAGCCGGGACGTCACGTCGTCGCCGGGTGCCTTCCGCTTGAGGGCGACCAGCTCGTGGAGGGCGGTGCCGAGGACCTCGTTGGCCCGCTCGGCGTCGATCCCCTCGAAGATCCCGGAAATGCCGAAGATGACCCGGTCGCCGACATCGGCCGGGCAGCCGAACAGTTCGCTGTACACCAGCAGGGGAAGTTGCTGGGCGTAGTCGGCCACCAGATCGGCCCTTCCCCCGGGCCGGTCGGCGAACCGGTCGATGAGGTAGTCGGCGACGCGCTCGACATGGCGGCTCAGCCGGTGCGGGTCCACCGTGGCCAGGCTGTCCGTCACCGCCTGCCGCAGCCGTGCGTGCTCGGCGCCGTCGGAGAACAGGGCGTTGGGCCGGTACGCCATCATCGGCAGGGCGGGGCTGTCGGCCGGGACCCGGCCCTCCCGCAGGGCGCGCCAGCGGCGCGAGTCCCGCACGAAGGTGCCGGGATTCTGGAGTATCTGCAGAGCGGCCGGATAGCTCGTCACCAGTTCGGCCTCCACCCCCGGGGCCAGCTCCACGGGCGCGCTGGCGCCGAACCGGCGCAGATGGGCGTAGTAGCTCTCCGGGTCGGCCCCGAACTCGGCGGTGTACAGGGGGACTCGGCCGTGGGCCGGGCAGCCGGGCGGGGGCTCCGGGGCTCCGGGGTGCTGCTGCATTGTTTCTTCGTGCTCCTAGCTGAGGCGGGAGTGGAGATACCCCACGAGAGTGATCAGTGCGTCGGCTGAGGACTTCTGGTCGCGGACGTCACAGGGGACGATGGGCACGTCGTCGGGCAGGTTCAGTGCTTCGCGGATCTCGTCCACGGAGAAGGTGCGTGTTCCGTCGAAATGATTCACGGCCACGGTGCACGGCAGTCCGTACTGCTCCACCAGATCCAGGATCGGGAAGGAGTCGCCCAGACGCTCCGGGTCGACGAGGACGAGAGCTCCCAGCGCGCCCAGGGAGAGGTCCTCCCACAGTTGTTTGAAGCGCTCCTGGCCGGGAGTGCCGAACAGGTACAGGACCAGCGTCTCGCTGAGGGTCAGACGGCCGAAGTCCATGGCGACCGTGGTCGTCGTCTTGTCCGGCGTCTCCGAGAGATCGTCGATTCCCACGCTGGCCTGCGTTATTAACTCCTCGGTGCGCAGCGGAGTGATCTCGGAGATGTTTCCGACGAGGGTCGTCTTCCCGACGCCGAAATGACCGACGATGAGAATCTTCACCGCCGTCTGTACGGATGCCCCCACATACAGGTTGTCATGCGAAGTGGCTTCGGAGGCCATGCAGCACATCCTCAAGAAGTTGCCTGTCGGCGCGCTCGGCGACAGGCACCGGCGCGCGGGTGTAGATGAGCTTGCTTTCCGCGAGGTCAGAGAGAACGACCCGGACGACTCCCAGCGGCAGGCCGGTATGCCCGGCGATCTCCGCGATCGAAAGGAAGCCGCCCGAGCACAGTTCCAGGATGCTGCGGCTCTCCGGGTCCAGTACCCGACTCTGCTGAGCCTTCTCGGACGCCGTGACCAGTGTCGTCACCGAGAATTCCCTGTCCGAGGGAAGAGTGCGGCCGCTCGTGATGACGTACGGCCGCACTAACTCGCCGACCACCTCGAAATCAGGCTCTTCAGTCACTTGCCCTCGACATTCTCACGAGGAGGTGTGGTCAGTTCCTTACCGAGTCGCTGTACGAGTTGCTGCATACGGAAAGTGATGTCACCCATGTCGACATCGGCCGACGCCGACACGGCGAGGTACGCGCCCTCGCCGGCGGCGACGAGGAACACCCACCCGTGGGAGAACTCGACGACGGTCTGTCGCCAGCGCGAGGGGTGTCCGGGGTCGACGAACTCGGCCGTGGTGCGGCTGAGGGACTGCAGGGCGCTCATCGCGGCCGACACGGTGTCGGCCAGATCGGGGCTGACGTCCTGGGTCTTCCCCCTGCGCAGTCCGTCGGCGGAGAGAAGGATCGCGTGGCGTGCCCCGGGTACCTTGAGAACGTCCTCCAGCATCCATGACAGGTCCTGTGTGATCATCACGATTCTGTTCCTTCATGGCTTGCGGCGGTGGGCCGTCGACCGGTCTGCGTGCCGCGCTGGAAGGCGGCCATCCGGGCGGCGGCCCGCTCGTTGTCCAGGTCCCCGTGGTCAGGCGTGTCCTCCGGGGCGGACGGCTCCTGCCGGGTGCGCGCGACGGCGACGGGTTCCTGGCGTGCGGCCCGCTTCGGCAGGCCGTTGGTGGTGCGCTGGGGGGAGCGCGGCGTGTCGGCCGGGCCCTGCGGGGTGGCGGTCACGACCGGGCTGTTCCTCCGCTCGGTGCTCTCTGTGGTCAGGAGCTCTTCGGGGAGACGCACAACCGCTCGCACGCCGCCGTAGGGGGAGGTGGAGCTGACGTCCACGCTGAAGCCGAAGCGGTCGGCCAGTTCCGCCACCACCGGGAAGCCGAACTGTGGGGGATTGCCGAGGTCGGAGAGGTCGGGTTTGAAGCTGCCCGAGAAGAGCGCGGCGGCCCTGCGCTTGTCCTCCTCGCTCATGCCGACGCCCGCGTCGTCGATGACGATGCACAGTCCCCGCGGGACGGGCTGGAGATTCACCTCGATGGTCGTCCCGGGAGGCGAGTAGCTCGCGGCGTTCGCCAGCAGCTCGGCGACCGCCAGTGCCACGCCGCTGACCGCGCCGGGGACGACGGCGAAGCTGCTCTGGGAACGGATCTTGACACGCTCGAAGTACCGAATCTGCCCCTGGGCGCTGCGGACCACGTCGTAGACGGAGGCGGGCTGTTTGCGTCGCCCGGAGAACCCGCCGCACAGGACGGCGATGCCCTGGGCGCGCCGGGCGAACTGCGCGTTGGTGTGGTTCACGTCGAGGAGCGACTGCAGGATCCGGTGCCCGCCGTACTCCCGCTGGAGGTTCTCGAGGACGACCTGCTGCTCGCCGGCGAGCCCCTGGAGGGTGCGCATGGCGGACTTCAGGACCGCCGCGGTCCTGGCGTCGGCACTTTCCTGCGCTTCTCTGACCGCCTGGTCGTGCCGCTTCTCGAGCTCGCCGCAGCGGGTTTTCAGTTCTGTTAATTCCGCGCGCTGCTGCACGGCCTTCCGTCTGCCGCGGGTGATTACCACTGCGGCAACGAGCGCTACAGCGATCAGGCTCCAGAGGAGGGGGTCCTGCAAGTGCTGTGTCATGAGCTCTCTTCTGCTGAGGGGCTACAGGGTGGCCGGACGTCGGGTAGCCACAACTGAGGGATGCGAAAGAGTGCACGGGGGGCAGCCGATCATGCTCCTTGCCTTCCGGATGCTACTGGGGCCGTCGGTCACGACGGGTCCCGGTGGAGTAACGGCCGATAGGTGCGGAAAGATGACTGTTTTCCTCGGAGGCATGATTGCGTGGCAAGTGCTCCTCGATCCTAGCCCACGGTTTGACGCTGTGACCAGGGATATCTGTCCGGCTTTGGTGTGCTTGAGATTGTTTCGCCCCCCTCCCTTTTGTGGATGTTTTGAGGGGGCGGCTCGCCGGAAATGTGACCGCGATGCCGTCATGCGAAGTCACCTTCCTCCGGTTGTTCCGGGGAATACCGGACATGGGTGCCTATCGTCCGCTTGGGGGGCCGCGGAGCGGCTCGGCGCGGCGGTCCGCGCGGTCCGCGGAGAAGCCGCTCAGCCGCCGGCCTCAAGCCGGCTTGAGGCCGGCGGCTATGCTCGGCGCCATGACCGACCGAGACGGACGCCTTTCCATCGGCGAGCTGGCCGCCCGTTCCGGCCTGGCCCCCTCCGCCCTGCGCTACTACGAGGAGCTCGGACTGATCCACTCCGAGCGGACCTCGGGCAACCAGCGCCGCTACCCCCGTACCACGCTGCGCCGGGTCGCCTTCGTACGGGCCGCCCAGCGGGTCGGCCTGTCCCTGGAGGAGGCCGGAGCCGCGCTGGACCGGCTGCCCGTGGACCGGGCGCCCACCGCCGGCGAGTGGAACGCCGTGGCCCGCACCTGGCAGCGGCGGATCGACCGAAGGATCGCCGAGCTGGAGCGGCTGAAGGAGCGGCTGACCGGCTGCATCGGCTGCGGCTGCCTGAGCCTGCGCAGGTGCGCTCTGTCCAACCCGCGCGACGTCGCCGGGACGCACGGCCCGGGCGCCCGCTATCTGGTGGAGGAGGACCGGCCGGAGCCGGAGCCCGCCCGCTGAGCCGCGCGGGCACTCCCGGGCCGCGGGACCCGGGCGGGTACGGACCGCGGCCGCCGGACGGAACCGGGGGCCGGTGCCACCGGACGGTACCGCCGGGACACGGCCCGGTCAGGGACACCCGACCCGCCACCGGGCGGCCCCGGCGCTCCGGCGCCCCCGCCGGGACGCCGTCACTGACCGGCCGCCATGGGCATCGCGCACACCAGGCTCTCCGGCGGCCCCGGCCGCGCGTAGTACCAGCCCTGGGCGGAGTCGCAGCCCAGCCGGCGCAGCTGTGCGGCCTGGGCCGCCGTCTCCACGCCCTCGACCGTCACGGCCAGGTCGAGGGCGTGGGCCAGCGAGACGATGCCGTCGACGACCTTGAGGTCGACGGGATCGGCCGGATCCTGCTGGAGCCCCTGGGTGAAGGAGCGGTCCAGCTTCAGCGTGCTCGCGGGCAGCCTGCGCAGACTCGCCAGGTTGGAGTAGCCGGTGCCGAAGTCGTCCAGGGCGATGCGCACCCCCAGGTCGGCGAGCCGTCTTAAAGGCTTCAGCTCGTCGTCGTCGGCCCGGATCAGGGCGCTCTCGGTGACCTCCAGGCACAGCGAGGACGGATCGAGCCCGGCGTCCCGCAGGACCGCCACCGTCTCCGTGACCAGTTCCGGGTGGCGCAGCTGCCGCGGCGAGAGGTTGACGTTCACCCGCAGCGGCCGGGTGCCGCCGATGCCCCGCACCTGCCACTCGCACGCCTGCCGCACCGCCTGTTCCAGCACCCAGCGGCCCAGCGGGACGATCAGCCCGGTGTGCTCGGCCAGCGGGATGAAGCGGTCCGGGCCCAGCACCCCGTGGCGCGGATGGGCCCAGCGCACCAGGGCCTCGGCGCCCTCCACACTGCCGTCCGCCATCCGCACCAGCGGCTGGTACTCGATGAAGAACTCCTCGTTCTCCAGGGCGGCGGGCAGATGGGTGGTCAGCGTGTGGCGGCTGATGGTGCGGGCGTCGGAGTCGGGGTCGGCCAGTTCGTAGCGGTTGCCGCCCCTGGCCTTGGCCCGGTACATGGTGATGTCGGCGCTGCGCAGCACCTCCGCCGGGGTCAGCTCGGCGACCGGACCCTCGACGATGCCGATGCTGGCGCGCACCGTCAGCTCCCGGTCGCCCAGGCAGATCGGGGAGGACAGCGCGTCCAGCGCCCGCCGGGCCAGGTCGGTCACCTCCGAGCGCGCCACCGGGTCGCTGACCAGGGCGACGAACTCGTCGCCGCCGATCCTGGCGACCAGATGGCGCTGCGAGGCCACACAGCTCTGCAGCCGCTCGGCCACGTTCACCAGCAGCCGGTCGCCCATGGCGTGACCGAGGCTGTCGTTGACCGTCTTGAACCCGTCCAGGTCCAGGTAGCACAGGCCGATCCGGGTGGTGCCGGAGCCCGGGGAGAGGGCCTGCTCCAGGCGCTCGAAGAACATCGTGCGGTTGGGCAGGTCCGTCAGCGCGTCATGGGTGGCCTCGTAGCGCAGCCGCAGGTTCAGCAGCCGCCGCTCGGTGATGTCCTCCATCAGCGCCAGCATGTACCGCGGCTCGCCGTCGGGGTCGCGCAGCAGCGAGACGTTCAGGTTGGTCCACAGCACCGTGCCGTCGCTGCGCGTGTACGGCTTCTCCATCCGGTAGTGGTCGCGCTCGCCGCGCACCAGCTCTTCGTGGATCCGCCAGACGCTCGGCGAGTCGTCGGGATGGACCCAGTCGGAGACCTTGCGGCTGCGCACATGGTGCTCCGAGCCGCCGAACATCCTCGCGAGCGCGCCGTTGACGTCGAGGATCCGCCCGTCCATGTCGGCGATCCCGATGCCGATCGTGGCGCCCTCGAAGACCGCCTTGAACCGTGTCTCGCTCTCGTGGAGGGCCTTCTCCACGGCCTCCCGGGCGGCGAGCGCCGCACGGGAGAGGGCCTCCTGCTCGGACCGGGTGCGCTCCTGCAGAGCCTGGGCGAACCCGGCCGAGACCGCGTGCTGGAGCCGGGCGCAGCGCGCCCGCCCCTCCTCGGTGGGCAGCACCGCCGGATCACTGCAGTACAGCAGCAGGTAGGCGTCCACCACGCCGAGCACCTGCGGCAGCGAGTCGGGGGACGTGCAGTGCGCCTCGACCAGCGCCGCACCCACCTCGCGGCCCGGGGAGGGGTCGAAGGGGCGGCCGTGCAGGGCGTCGCCGAGCAGGTGCGCCAGCGGGAGGAGGAAGTCCTCGAACTCCGCGCGGGTCATCGACGTGGCCGTGGCGGGGTAGACCGCGCGGCTCCAGATCCTCGCGAAGCGGCGGTACCCGTCGTTCCGGTCTGTGGAGCCGTCCGGCGCGGGAGCGCGGCCGGACCCGGAGAGCTCCTGGGCGGACGGGTTCACGCCTTGCGTCCCACGCCGCCGAAACCGGTGTAGGCCACTGGGTCCTCCTCCTGGTCGGCCGGGGCCTCCGGATGCCAGTCGGGCATGGAGACCAGGCCGGGCTCGACCATCTCGAAGCCGTCGAAGAACCGTTCCACCTCGGAACGGGAGCGCATGATCAGCGGTGAACCGATGTTGCGGTAGACGCCCTCCACCCGGTCCCCCTGCTCGGGCCGGCGCGGGCCGCCCTCGACCGAGGCGTGGGTGAGGATCAGCAGACTGCCGGGGGCGAGCTCGTCGCGCAGTTCGGCGACCTTCCCCCACGGATCGTCGGCGTCCTGCAGGAAGTGCAGCACCGCCACCAGCAGCAGGGCCACCGGCCGCTTCAGGTCGAGCAGTCGGCCGACCTCCTCGCTGCCGAGGATGTCCCCGGGGTCCCGGAAGTCGGCGGCGACGATCCCGGTGCGGTGCTCGTCGCCCGTCAGGACGGCCCGGCTGTGGGCGACGGCCACCGGGTCGTTGTCCACGTAGACGACCCTGGCCCCGGGGTCGGCGGCCTGGGCGACCTCGTGGACGTTGCCGAAGGTCGGTATCCCCGAGCCGATGTCCAGGAACTGGGTCACCCCCTCGCGGACGGCGAAGCGGACGGCCCGGCGCATGAAGGCCCGGTTGGCCTGCATGATCTTGGGGAGTCCGGGGAACGCCTCGATGGCCCGCCGCGCGGCCTCCCGGTCGGCCTCGAAGTTGTGCGATCCGCCCAGGTAGTAGTCGTAGATGCGGGACACGCTCGGCACGGACAGGTCGATGCCCTGCGGAGCCCAGGCGGGACGCTCCATCAAAGTCTCCAACTGATCGCCGAATATGACAATGGGACTCCAGAGGCTACTGATCCCAGGCGGACAGGTACACGGAAACGAGCCGACGACGTTCCGGTCGCAACCCGCTACGTATAGCTTGCCCCGGTTCCTCCGTCCGGTTAATCGCGGCGGCGGTTGTGTTTTTCGCCGACCGCGGGGGATACCCGGGGAGAATGAGCACCAACGACCACAGCGAACTCCCCTTGCCCGACTACGACCAACTGTCCGTGGGCGAACTGGAGCACCGCGTCCGGTCCCTTCCGCATGAGGCTCTGGAACAGCTGCTCCGTTACGAACGCGAACACGCGGACCGTGCCCATGTGACCGCGGTGCTGACGGCCCGTCTCCGCCAGCTGGAGGAGGGCAGCCCCCAGTCACCCGGCAGCAGTGTGCCGCCCTCCGCGCCCAAGGGCGAGCCCGGCGGCTCCCCGGTCAGTCCGGCGACCTCGCCGGAACCGTACAACCCGCCGCCGCACGGCACCCCCGACCAGCCCGCCAGGCCGGTGGGCAACCGCTTCCGCTGAGGCGGTGACCGGGGAGGCTCCCCGGTCCGCGGCGAGCACGTGTGCCGGGCGCGGAGGCCGTCGGCTTCCCGGCGGAGCTTCCAGGCCACCGCGCCGGCCGTCCGGCCCGCGGTGGCCGCGAGCCCGTGGCGGGCGCCCGCCCCCGGAGGCCTTCCCCTCCGGGGGCTTCGCCGTGGCCGGGCGCCGGTGTCCGGCCGGACGTCAGCCCTCCGCGGCGCGGGTGGTGGGCAGCAGCCGGCGGATGTCCGGCGGCAGGACACGGCAGACCTTGAGCATCAGCTCGGGGGAGACCGCCGCGTCCAGCACCTCCAGCACCGCCGTCGCCTCCCGTATCGCGACGTCCTCCGAGGCCCGGGACCGCCAGGCGACCCGTCCGGCGAAGGCGGTCAGGTCGAACGGCTCGCCGCGGGTACGGGACTCGGCCCGCTGCCGCGGGGACGCCTCGTGCCCGGCCACCACCCTGCGCAGGGGCTCCGCCGCCTCCGTGGGCAGCTGGGCGGCGAGATGGTCGGCCACCCCGTCCGGTACGCGTTCGGCCAGCGTCTCCAGGGTGGCCCGCAGCGCGCGTTCCGCCGCCTGCCGGTCGGGCAGGTCCGCGTGTGCCTGGACCTGACCGGTGAGTTCCTCGTAGCGCATGGTGGACACCTCTCTTCCCGTCTCTCCCGGTGTGCCGGGTCCTCCTCCCCGGCGGGTGACCGCCCGGAGGGGCGCCGACACCTGTCGTTTCCCGTGCGGCACATCGGGCACGCGTCAGAAATCGGACCAATCGGAGGTGAGAGACGTGCCGGGACGGAAGGAGCTCCCCTCGACCCTGGAGCGCTCCCCGGAGGAGGCGCAGCGCACCTGGATCAAGGCCCACGACTCCGCGGTCAAGGAGTACGGCGAGGGCCGGCGCGCCCATCAGACCGCCTACGGCGCCCTCAAGCACAAGTACGAGAAGGTGGGCGACCACTGGGAGCGCAAGGAGGGCGGCCGCAAGGGCCCGTCCGACGAGCGGTCCGCCACCCCGCGCGGGAAGGGCGGACACAGCGGTGAGGGCGTCGACGAGAACGCGAGCAAGGAGCATCTGTACTCCATCGCCCGGCGGCTGGACATCAACGGCCGTTCCCGGATGACCAAGGACGAACTCCTGCGGGCCATCCGCAAGGCCAACCGCTCCAGGACCCGCCAGGCGCGCTCCTGACCCGCTGGTCCCGGGCCCGGTCGGCACCGGGCCGGCACCCGCCCCGCCGTTCCCGCCGCTCCTCGGCGGGAACGGCGGGGCGGTCCTCGTCCGGCGCGGCCGTCGGCGGCCGCGCCCGCGCCGCGCAAAGAGCCGCGTCGGCGGGGAACGCGCGGACCGCCACCGGCGGCATGACCGTCCGCGCCCGCCCGTCACCGAGCGGCGCGGACTCCGCGCGGAGCACGGGCTCCTCCACGGCCGGAACGTGGAGGAGCCCGGCCCGCGGCGGCGCCCCGCGGCCGCTCAGCCCACGTACCGGCGGGCGGTGGAGCGGCGCTGCTCGGCCTCCAGCAGCCGCAGCCGCTCCTCGACCCCCGCGGGCACCACCCGGCGCTCGCGCAGCACCCACGGCAGACCCGCCAGGGCCCGTCCGAACGCCCGCGCCGAGGACGCGTCGCGCGGCACCGTACGGGCCAGGTACCAGGTACGGCGCAGCGCCGCGGACAGCGGACGGCGCAGCCAGGTGAACCACAGCGTGTTCCGCAGCCCGTCCACCCGGCGCCCGGTGGCGTCCCGGACCGCCGAGGGCGCGTGGTGGACCGTCAGCTCCTCGGCGTAGGCCAGCCACCAGCCCCGGACCGCCAGATCGGTGGCCAGCAGCTCCTCCTCGCCGCCCAGCCACAGCCGGGGCGAGAAGCCGCCCGCCGCGCGGAACGCGTCGGTGCGCAGCACCGTCGCGGCGGCGAGGAAGGAGCCCAGCGCCGGACCGGGCAGCCAGTCGGGGCCGGGCAGCGGCGAGTCGCGCAGTTCGGCGACGATCGGGTCCTCGGCGCCCTCGGGTTCCACCACGATGCGCGCCGTGACCGCCGCCAGGTCCGGGTGCCCGTCCAGCAGGTCGGCGGCCGCCGCCAGCGAGCCCGGCTCCCACCAGGAGTCGTCGTCGCAGAAGGCCACATACGGGGTGGTGACCCGCGCCACCGCCACATTGCGGCCCACCGCCCCCAGGTTCCGCTCCGCCCGCAGCAGCCGCACCCACGGATGGACGCGGGCCACGGTCTCGGGGGTGCCGTCCGTGGAGGCGTTGTCGACGACGAACACGGCGGGCCGCTCGGGCAGCTCGGCCAGCCGGCCGAGGGTGCGCAGCAGCTCCGCGCGCCGGTTGTGGGTGATCACCACGACCGAGACCCGCGGATCGGGGCCGGGCGCCCCGGGCGCCTCGGAGGACAGGGGCTTCGCGGTGGGCTCGGAGGTCACGGGACGGGCTGTCCTTCCAGCAGACGGGCGGCTTCCTCGACGTACGGCGGCAGGGGCCGGCGGGCGAGCAGCGCCGTGGGCAGCCGGGCCAGCGCGCCGCGCAGGGCCTGCCCGGACACCGGGTCGCGGCGGGCCCCGGCGGCCAGCGCGAGGGTGCGGCGCGCGGCCAGCGGCAGCGGGCGGCGCAGCCAGCAGGTCAGCAGTTCGTTGCGGAGCTGCAGCGCGCCGCGCCCGGAACGCGGCGCGGGGTCGGGATGGTGGTGGGCGACGACCTCGGGGCAGTGGCTGAGCCCCCAGCCGCGGGCGGACAGGTCGTAGGCCAGCAGGGTCTCCTCGGCGCCGATGAACAGCAGCGGATGGAACCCCCCGGCGTCCAGGAACGCCGTCCGGCGCACCACCGAGGCGCAGGCGAGGAAGCCCAGCACCTGCGGGCCGGGCAGGTCCTCGGCCGGCCCCAGCGGGGAGGCGGCCATGACCTCGTTGAGCGGGTCGGGCTCCTCCTCGGGCCCCACCAGGGTGCGGGCGGCCACCAGGCCCAGCCGGGGGTGCGTCCTGAACAGCTCGGCGGCCTTCGCCAGCGAGCCCGGCTCCCACCAGGAGTCGTCGTCGCTGAAGGCCACATAAGGGGTGTCCAGCTCGGCCACCCCCCGGTTGCGGGCGGCCGCCCCCCGGTTGGCGGGCAGCGCCAGCAGCCGCACCTGGGGGAACAGCACCGGGACCATGGTCCGGGTGTGGTCGGTGGAGGCGTTGTCGACCACCAGCACCCGAGGACGCTCGGGCAGCTCCGTCAGCCGCCGCAGGGTCCGGGCGAGGCGGTCGGCGCGGTTGCGGGTGGCGATGACCACGCCGATCGGCGAGTCCGTCATACGGCGCGCACCTCCGGCAGACGGGACAGCGCAGCCAGCACCTCCTCGGGCCGGACGCGCAGCAGCAGCGGGTCGGGACGGCGGGCGTGCGGATCACCCGGCGGGCCGGGATGCCACAGCGCCCGGTGGCGCTCGGTGCGCGGCGGCCCCCACAGCCGGGGCGCCACCGGACCGAAGAGGGTGACCGACGGGGTGCCCAGGGCCACCGCCAGATGGGCGATGCCGGTGTCGCCGCTCACCACGGCCGAGGCCTCGGCGACCAGCGCGGCCAGTCGGTCCAGGGACGCCGGGCGGTGGATGCCGCCGGGGGGCAGCCCGGCCAGTTCCGCCAGCCGCGCCGTCAGCTCCCGTTCGTCCGGCCCGCCGGTGACCGCCACCCGGTGCCCGGCGCGGCACAGCTCCCGGGCGACGGCCGCGTACCGCTCCACGGGCCAGCGGCGCGACGGCGAGCCGGCGCCCGGGTGGAGCAGGACCGCGCCGGGGGCGGGGGAGGGCTCCACCGCGGGTTCCGGGGGCGGCAGCCGCAGGTCGGCCGCGTCGGCGGGAATGCCGTAGCAGCGCAGGAAGCGGCACCAGCGGTCCCGCTCGTGCTCCTGGGCGTACCACGGGGGCCCGTCGGGCGCGGCGAAGGCCAGCAGCCGGCCCGGCCCCAGCTTCTCCAGCGGCCGCACGCTCTCGGGACCGTTGCCGTGCAGGTCCACGGCGACCTCCGGCGGCGGCCCGGACCAGTCGAGCTCCTCCGGCACGGCGCGGCCCGGCGCCGCCGCGGGCAGCAGGGTGTCCACGGCGCCGGTGCGCCGTGCCAGCGGCGCCAGCCCGGCGGGCGCGGCCAGCACGAGCTCGTGCCCGGGGAAGGCCCGGCGCAGCGCCCGCAGCGCGGGCACCCCGGCCAGCAGATCGCCCAGGCCGAGGGCGCGCAGGACCAGCACCCGGGGGCGGTACGGCGCGCGGCGCGCGGCGTCCGGCGAACCGTTCCCGGGCGTGCCGTCCGCGGACCGGCCGGCGGGGCCGTTCACCGGGCCCCGTCCCGGGCCGCGGGGTTCCGGGCCGCGGAGCCGCCGGAGTTCCGGGCCAGTGCCGCGCGCTCCGCGATGCCGCTGCTGGAGCGGCCGTCCAGGTACGGCAGCAGCACCGCCTGCCCGCCCCAGCTCTCCACCAGCTTCGCCTCGGGCAGGTCGGCGAGCGCGTAGTCGCCGCCCTTGACCCACACGTCCGGGCGCAGCCGTCCCAGGATCTCCTCGGGGGTGTCCTCGTCGAACACCGCCACCGCGTCCACGCACTCCAGCGCGCGCAGCACCCGGATCCGGTCGGCCAGCGGGTTGAGGGGACGGCCCGGCCCCTTGCGGCGCCGCACCGAGTCGTCGGAGTTGAGGCAGACCACCAGGCAGTCACCGGTGCGGCGGGCCTCCTGCAGCAGTCCGACGTGCCCGGCGTGCAGCAGGTCGAAGCAGCCGCCGGTGGCCACGACCGTGCCGCCCGCCGCCCGCACCCGGGCCACGAGCTGTTCGGCGTCCTCGTCCGGCGGGGGCGGGGACGGGGGCGCGGCCCGGTCGGGGAAGGCCAGCGCCCCCGCGCCCCCGGCCGCGACATAGCCGGTGGCGGCCGCCACCGCACCCCGTACGGCCGTCTCGGGAAGCGCCCCGTCGGCGAGCAGTCCGGCGGCGGCCGCCGCGAACTGGTCGCCCGCGCCGCAGGAGTCGCCGCTGTGCCGGGCGGGGGCGGGCACCAGCAGCGGGTGGTCCCCGTAGGACAGCAGCGCGCCCCGCTCGCCCAGGGTGATGCACACCGAGCCCGCCCCCCAGGCGCCGGCCAGCAGCCGGGCGTGCCGGGCGGCGGTGTGCAGGCCCTCCGGACCGTCCGGCCCGCCCCGCCGGGCGTCCGGCGCGGACGGCGGACGGCGGGAGCCGGGCGCGTGGCGGGAGCCGCCGCCGTCGCCGGCGAGTCGGTCGGCGAACAGCTTCGCCTCCTTCGCCGTCGGGGTCACCAGCCGGGTGCCGGGCACCGGCTCCCGGCCGCGCGGATGCGGGTCCCACACCAGCGGGACGCGTCCGGCCCGCTCCGCCAGCAGGGCGCGCACGGCGTCCGCGGTGCCCCGCCCGTAGTCGGAGACCAGCAGGGCCGGGGCCGCGGCGAGCACCGCGCGGACCTCCTCGGGAACCGGGGCGCGGTCGTCGGCCCGGCCGTCCCCGCGGTCCATCCGGACCACCGGGCGGTTCCCGGCCAGCACCCGGGTCTTCTCCGACAGGGTGCCCGCCAGCGGCAGCGCGGCCACCGTCACCCAGGGGTCCAGCAGTTCGCGCAGCCGCCGGCTCGCCGGGTCCTCGCCCAGCGCGGTCACCAGGGTGACCCGGCGGCCGCCGAGCGCGGCCACATAGGCGGCCAGGGCGGCACCGCCCGGCCGCAGCCGCTCCTCGCAGTCGTCCAGCACCGGCACCGGGGCGTCCGGGGCCATCCGCTCGGCCCGCCCCACCAGATCACGGTCCAGCAGGGCGTCGCCGACCACGACGAGCGGCGCGGCGGCGGACGGCCGTGCGGGAGCACCGGACGCCCCGGAAGCACCGGAGACGGGATCAGGCGTCCTCGGCGGCGCCATCGGCATCCCCCCCTTCCGGCAGGTCCGCCAGAGCGGCGTCGAAGGCGGCGCACAGCATGTGCACGGCCACCAGGTGGAGCTCCTGCACCGTCGCGGTGGAGTCCGCGCGGACGCACAGCGCCTCGTCGCAGCCCGCGGCCAGCGGGTTGGGCGCGGGGCCGGTGAGCGCCCACACCGCCATGCCCGCCTCGCGGCCGGCCTCGGCGGCCGACAGCAGGTTGGCGCTGGCGCCGCTGGTGGACAGCAGCACCAGCACGTCACCCCGCCGGCCGTGCGCCCGCACCTGCCGGGCGAACAGCTCGTCCACGCCGTAGTCGTTGGCGATGGCGGTGGTGGTGGAGGTGTCGGCGTGCAGGGCGATGGCGGAGTAGGCCGGACGCTCGTCGCGGTAGCGGCCGACCAGCTCGGCGGTCAGGTGCTGGGCCTGGGCGGCGCTGCCGCCGTTCCCGGCCGCCAGCAGCCGGCCGCCGCCGGCCAGCGCCTTCGCCAGCCGCCGCCCCCAGTCCTCGACACCGGCGGCCTGTTCGTCGCGGAAGCGCACCAGCGCGTCCAGCAGGTCGTCGCAGTGGCCGGTGAGCGGACCCGCGGAACCCGCGGAACCCACCGCCTCCGGGGCGGTGCTCCCGGGCCGCGCCGGAGCGCCGGCCCGGCCCGCGGTCCCGGTTCCGGCCCCGGCCGTGGTCTTGGCCGTCCTCCTGGCCGTGCCCTTGGCCTTGGACGCCGTCCTGGGTGTCGTCATCGGGTCGCCCCCGTCGGAACACGGTGGCGCGAGACCACCTGGGTGTACACCTGCTGAGCGCCGTCGGCGACCCGCCGCCAGGAGAAGCGGGCCAGGGCGCGTTCCCGGCCGGCCGCGCCGTAGCGCCGCAGCAGCTCCGGCGAGCCGGTCAGTTCGTTGACGGCGCGGGCGAGCGCGCCGGCGTCCCCGGGAGGCACCAGCCGTCCGGTCACCCGGTCGGCCACCGAGTCCAGATGGCCGCCGACCCCGGTGGCGACGACCGGCACCCCGCAGGCCATGGCCTCCAGCGGGACGATGCCGAACGGTTCGTACCGCGGCGTGGACAGCACCAGGTCGGCGCCGCGGAGCAGGGCGGGCATCCGCTCGTGCGGTACGGCGCCCAGCAGCCGCACCCGGTCCGCCACTCCCAGCTCCCGCGCCAGCCGCCGCAGCCGCCGGGCCTCGGGGTCCTCGTCCAGCAGCGCGGGCTCCGGGCCGCCGGCGATCAGCAGCTCGGCGCCGGGGACGTCCGCCAGCGCGGCGATCGCCTGGTCGAAGCCCTTGCGCGGCACCAGCCGGCCGACCGCCAGCAGCCGGTGCGCCGGCCGCCCGGGACCGCCGCGCTCCCGCGGCGGGGCACCGCCGGTGTCCCCGGCGGGAGCGAACTCCCCGGTGTCCACCCCGCACGGCACCACCGAGGTCCGCTCCGGCGGCACGCCCATGGTGCTCAGCTCGAACACCTCGTCGGTGCAGGTGGCCAGGACGCGGTCGCACTCGCGTCCGATCCGCCGCTCAGCCTCGATCCGCTCCGGCGGGCTGGTGTCGGCCGCGCCCTGGTGGCGCCGCTTGACGGTGCCCAGGGCGTGATAGGTCTGGACGACGGGGACGCCCGTGGTCCGGGCGCCGGCCAGCGCCGCCAGCCCCGACATCCAGAAGTGCGCGTGCGCCACGTCCGGCGGCCGCTCGGCCCACCGGCGCGCCAGATGGGCGCCGAAGGCGGGCATGTGCGGCAGCAGTTCGTCCTTGGGCACCGCGCACGGCGGGCCGGCGGGCACGTGCTCGACGGTGACGCCGGGGCACATCTCCACCCGGTCGGGCAGTTCCGCGCTGTCGCGGCGGGTGTGGACGGTGACGGTGTGGCCCCGCCGGGCCAGCTCCCGCGACAGCTGCGCGACATACACGTTCTGGCCCCCGGCGTCGGGGCCGCCGAGCGGGGCGAGCGGACTCGCGTGCTCGGACACCATGGCGATCCTCATCGGGCCACCTCCTTGATCAGCCGCTCCCAGTCGTCCAGGAAGCGCGGCAGCCCGTAACGGGCCAGTGCGGCCGTCCGCGCCTGCTCGCCGACATGGCGCGCGTAGGCGGGGTCGGCGATGAAGCCGCGGACGGCGTCGGTCAGTACGTCGAGCCGGTTGGAGAGGACTCCGGCCCCCTCGGGCACGGCCGCGGACGCCTCGGTGGTGTCGAGGGCGACCACGGGCATGCCCAGGTGCATGGCCTCCAGCAGGGACAGGCCGAGCGAGGTCCAGCGGATCGGGTGCACGTACACCCGGCACCTGGCCATCTCCCGGTGCATCTCCTTCTGGGGCAGATCGCGGGAGCGGCAGCGGTCCGCCGGGATGCCCAGCTCCCCGGCCACTTGCCCGGTCCGCATTCCGAAGACGTCCAGCGGGGCCGCGGCGGCGAACCGGGGCAGCAGGTCGGTGCCGGTGGTGCGGCCGCGCCGCAGCGGCTCGTTGACCACCACGGCCGCCCGCGCCAGCTCGCCGGTCCACAGCGGCCCGGGGTCGACGATCCCGTGCTCGACGACGGCTGTGGGGGAGGAACCGCAGTCCCAGAACAGCCGGTTGAAGTGCGTGACATGGACGATCGTCAGGCCCGGGACGTCCGCCATCGGATGCCGGGTGTCGGGCACGTTCCCGTCCGGCGCGTTGTGCTCCAGGTAGACGGCCGGGACGTCGCGGCCCGGCCGCCTGCCGCCCAGCCACTCCTCGGCCAGCTCCAGCTCGTGCGGCCGCTGGAGCACCACCAGGTCGACGTCCGTCTCCCGCAGCTCCTCCGGAGGCAGTTCCACCACGCTGCCGGGCCAGTCGAAGGTGACGGCCCGGCCGAGCCCGTCGGGGCCGCGGTCGGGGGTCACGGGCACCAGGTAGGTGTGCGGGCCCCGGACGAACGCGGTGGTCCAGGAGCCGTGTACGTGCCACAGCAGGATCCTCATGCGGCTCCTCCCTCCGGGCCGCCGCGCTCGGCGGCCGTGCTCTGTCGTCCGCCTTCGGCGGCTGTACCCTGTCGTCCGCCTTCGGCGGCGACCTTCTCCACGGCAGTGACCACGTCCTGCGCGGTCACCCGGTCCAGGCAGGGATGTCCGGGGACGGGGCAGACCCGGGCCCGGCTGTCCGCGCACGGCGCCCGCTGGTCGCCCAGCAGCACCAGCGGCACCCGGAACGGCGCCCAGCGCCCGGCCGGCACCACCGGGGCGAACAGCGAGACCACCGGGGCGCCCACGGCGGCGGCCAGATGGGCCGGCCCGGTGTTCCCGGTGACCACGGCCGCCGCACCGGCCAGCACCCCGGCCAGCTCCGCCGGGGAGGTGCGTCCGCCCAGGTCGAGGGCGTCGTCCCCGGCCACGTACGCGGTCAGCTCGCGTTCCTCGGGCACCCCGGTGACCACCACCCGGTGCCCGCCGGCGGCCAGGGCCCGTACCGCCTCGGCCGACCGCTCCGGGCTCCAGCGGCGGGCGGGCACGCTCGCCCCCGGATGCAGGACGACGTAGCCCGGCGGTCCGGTCAGCCCCGCCACGGGCGGCGGGGGCAGCACCCGCAGCCGTCCGTCGTCGCCGTCGGGCAGCGGGAAGCCCGCCGCTCCGGCCAGCGCGAGGGCGGCCTCGGCCTCGTGCGCGTGCGGGTCCCGCTTGTGCCGCACGTCCAGCAGCGAACCGGGGTAGTGCACGCTGTCGGCGGCGACGCGCGCGATCCCCGCCATCCGCAGCACCAGCGCGGTCGGCAGCGGGCTCTGGTGGGCCGAGGCCAGGATCAGCGCGACCTCGCAGCGCTGCCCGGCGATCTCGGCCACGGCCCGCTCGATGTCCGCGCGGTCGGTGGGGGGCGGGTCGAAGCCGACCCAGGGGGCGTCCCAGACCAGGACCTCGTCCACCCCGGGCAGCATCCGCCCGGCGGGCGCCCCGCGCGGGCCGCACAGCAGCGTCACCCGCTCGGCGCGGGCCGCCACGGCCCGTACCGCCGGGCCCGCCAGCAGCACGTCGCCGAAGCTGTCCAGTCGTGCGACGAGCGCTCTCATGACGGCCTCCGGGCGGCCGCGGCGCGGGCGGGCACCGGAGTGCGGTCCGTGCCGCCGTGCGGGGCGCCCGCCGGACCGCCGGCCAGATCGCCGTCCAGACAGCGGCGCACCGCGGTGAGCAGGTCGGGGGCCACCGCGGGCGCGTCCCGGACCTCCCGGGGCAGCGTCACGGGGGTGGGGACCAGGACGCCCCGGGCGCCCGCGGCCCGGGCCGCGCCCATGTCCGCACCGATGTCGCCGATCACCACGCACTCGGCGGGGGCCACGCCCAGCCGCCGGGCGGCGTCCAGCACCAGCCCGGGCGCGGGCTTGCGGCACGCGCAGCCGTCGCCGGGGCCGTGCGGGCAGACGGCCCAGACGTTCACCGGGCCCAGCAGTTCGTCGATCCGGGCGTGCACCCGGCCCATGTCGTCCCAGCCGAACAGGCCGCGGGCGATGCCGGACTGGTTGGTGACCACCGCGGTCGGCACCCCGCGGGAGCGCAGCAGCGCCATGGCCTCGACGGCACCCGGCATGGGGCGCACCAGTTCCGGGTCGCCGTTGTAGGGGACGTCCTCCACCAGGGTGCCGTCCCGGTCCAGCAGCACCGCGCGCAACACCGTCATGCCTCGACCTCCGGGACGGCCTCCGGGATCCGTTCCTGCTCCTCCGCCGCGGCGGCCGTGCCGTCCCAGGGCGCGGCACGGCGGTGGCGCAGTGTCCCGGCCAGCCGGTGGTACACCGCCAGCGGGGGTATGAGCGCGCTGGTCGCCAGCATGGCCAGTACCTCCTCGCGGGTCCGGGGTCCCGGCGCGATCCGGGCCCGGGCGAACTCCGCGGTGCCCAGCAGCCAGCCGGCCCCGGCCAGCGCGGCGGCCCGCCGCCGCCCGGCGGCGGCCAGGACGAGCGCCGCGGCACCGGCGGCGGCGGTCGCCGCGTGGCGGCGGATGCGGCCCTTCGGCGCGGCGGCCCGCTGCCACCAGGTGGGGCCGTGCAGCCGCAGCATCAGCGCGTCGTCGGCGTTGCCGCGCTGCATGCGCAGCGACACCCAGCGGTCCGCGGGCCGCACCGGGTGGGTGGTCAGCCGGCTGCCGCGCCGGATGCGCCAGCCGTCGTCCAGCACCCGCAGCGCCAGGTCGGCGTCCTCGCGGAAGGCGCGGGGGAAGCGCTCGTCGAAGCCGCCGACGGCCTTGAGCGCCTCGGTGCGGTAGGCCATGTCGGCCGTCGCCCACTGGGCGCGGGCCAGCCCGGCGGTGTTGCGCTCCCAGTCGGTGGGGCGCCGCCCGGTGGGCAGCGGTATGTCCAGGACGCCCTGCACCCCGGCGACGGTGGGGTCGGCCTCACCCAGATCGCGGGCCAGGGCCTCGCGCCAGCGGGCGCCGACCCGTACGTCGTCGTCGAGGAAGGCCACCCAGGGGGCGGTGACCAGCCGCCAGCCGGCGTTGCGGGCGCCGGCCGGGCCGCGTCCGCCGGTCTGCACCACGACGGCGCGCTCCCGCAGCGGTCCGAGCGCGTCCAGCGGCAGGTCGCCGCGGAGCGGCTCGGGCTGCGGCCGGTCGTCCACGAGCACGATCTCGCGCGGCTCGGGGCCGAGCGACCCGGCGAGCGAGGCCAGGCAGTCGGTCAGGCAGGGGCGTCCGACGGTGGGTATCACCACGGAGTAGCCGGCGGCCGCCCGGTTGGAGCCGGTCATGCGAAGAACCTCCCGCGGCGGACGGCGAACGGGCCGATGGCCAGCAGGTCCACGGGCGAGGAGCCGAAGCACTCCAGCGCGTCGCGCGGGGTGTCCACCATCGGCCGTCCGGCGGTGTTGAGGCTGGTGTTGACCACCACGGGCAGTCCGGTGCGCCGTTCGAAGGCGTCCAGCATCCGGGCCACCAGCGGCTCGTCCTCCGGTGCGACGGTCTGCACGCGGGCGGTGCCGTCCACGTGCACCACGGCCGGGATGCGGTCCCGCCACTGCTGGGCCACCTCGTGCACGAACAGCATGTACGGGCTGGGGATCGGCCCGTCGAAGATCTCGGCGGCGCGGTGCTCGGCGACCATGGGGGCCACCGGGCGGAACTCCTCGCGCCCCTTCACCCGGTTGAGCCGGTCCAGGTTCTCCGCCCGGCCCGGGTGGGCCAGCAGCGAGCGGTGGCCCAGCGCCCGCGGACCGTACTCGCTGCGGCCCTGGAACCAGGCGACGATCCCGTCGGCGGCCAGCGTCTCGGCGACCGTCCCGGCGATGTCGGCGGGCCGCTCGTAGGGGACGGCGGCCTCCTTCAGGAAGCCCTCGATCTCCTCGTCCGACCAGCCGCGGCCCAGGTCGGCGCCGGGCATCGGCCGCGGCGAGAGGCCCTCGGCGGCGGCCAGGTGCAGGGCCGCGCCCAGCGCGGTGCCCGCATCCCCCGCGGCCGGCTGCACCCACACCCGGCGGTAGGGGCCCTCGGCGGCGATCCGGGAGTTGGCCACGCAGTTGAGGGCGACGCCGCCGGCCATGGTCAGCTCCTCGCCGCCGCCCTCGGCGTGCAGCCAGCTCACCAGGTCCAGCAGCGCCTCCTCCAGCACCTCCTGGGCACTGGCGGCCAGGTCGGCGTGGTCCTGGGTCCACTCGGCGCCCGGTTTGCGGGCCGGGGCCAGCGCGGCCCACTCCACGCCGTGGGCCCGGAAGCCGCCGTCGCCGGTGGAGTGCACCCACTGGCGCAGTTCGGGCAGGAAGCGCGGCTTGCCGTAGGAGGCCAGCGCCATCACCTTGTACTCGTCCGAGGAGCGCAGGAAGCCCAGGTGCTCGGTCAGCTCCTCGTAGACCAGGCCGAGCGAGTGGGGCAGCCGCTGGGCGGACAGCACCTGGAGCTGGTCGCCGTGATAGCGCCCGGACAGGTGCGAGGCGGCCTCGCCGCGCCCGTCGAGCACCAGCACCGCGGTGTCGCGGTGCGGCCCGGCGATCCCGGCGGAGGCGGCGTGCGCCACATGGTGGGGCACGAAGCGGACGATGGACGGGTCCAGGCCCGGCAGCGCCTCGGCCAGGAAGGACGGGGCGAGGCGGGCGTACTCCCGGCGCAGGTGGTCCCAGGGGTCGTCCAGGCCGAGGGTCTCGGCGGGCTCGGTCAGGGCCGGGTCGAAGGAGTAGGCGACGGCGTCCAGGTCGGCGGGGGCCAGCCCGGCCTGCCGCAGGCACCAGGCCGCGGAGAGCTCGGGCATCTCCCAGGCGGAGAAGGGCACCGGACGCTTGCCGTGCTTGCGGCGGCTGAATCGTTCCTCCTCCGCCGCCGCGACCGTCCGGCCGTCGATCACGAGCGCCGCCGCCGGGTCGTGGAAGACGGCGTTGATGCCGAGGATGCGCATAAGGGGAGTCCTCCGTGTGTCGGTCCCGTCGGCCCTGCCGGCTCCCGGCCTGCGCGGGAGCGATGGCCTCCGTGGTTACCGTCAGCAGTCGAGACAAACTTTTCTTTATCGACTCTTTAGGGGGGAACTGACTCCCCAAAGTGACGGCGGAGGGCCCCGGAAGGCCCTCCGCCGCGGGGGTGGAGAGGGTCAGGCGGCGGCCCGGCCGGCGAACCAGTCGATGGTCCGCTCCAGGCCCTCCTGCCAGCCGACCCGGGGCTCCCAGCCCAGCTTCTCCCTGGCCAGCGTGGTGTCCGGGCAGCGCCGGGCGGGGTCGTCGCCGGGGCGCTCGACGAAGGCGACCGGGGAGGAGGAGCCGGTCAGTTTGATGATCCGGCGGGCGATGTCGAGGACCGTGGTCTCCTCCTCGCCGCCGATGTTGACCGGCCCGGTGAGGTCACTCTCCGCAAGCGCGAGAACACCCGCCACCGTGTCGTCCACGTAGCACAGCGAACGGGTCTGGCTGCCGTCCCCGGCCACCGTCAGCGGCTCGCCGGCCAGCGCCTGCCGGACGAAGGTCGGCACCGCGCGGCCGTCCCCGGCCCGCATCCGGGGACCGTAGGAGTTGAAGATCCGCACGATCGCGGCATCGGTGCCGCGGGTGTTGCGGTGGGCGGTGACCAGCGCCTCGGCGTACCGCTTGGCCTCGTCGTAGACGCTGCGCGGACCGACGGGATTGACGTGCCCCCAGTAGTCCTCGCGCTGCGGGTGCACCTGCGGGTCGCCGTACACCTCGGAGGTGGAGGCCAGCACCATCCGGGCACCGTCCCGGGCGGCGAGCTCCAGCGCGTTGCGGGTGCCGCTGCTGCCGGTCTCCAGGGTCTCCAGCGGCAGCCGCAGATAGTCCGCGGGGGAGGCCGGGCAGGCCAGGTGGAACACCAGGCCGCAGGGACCGCCCGGCAGGTCCGCCAGGGCGTTCGGGGCGCACACGTCCCGGCGCAGGAAGGTGAAGCCCGGACGGCCGAGCAACCGGGTGAGGTTGCGCTCGGTCCCCGAGAGCAGATTGTCCACGGCGACCACCTCGTGGCCGTCGTCCAGCAGCCTCTCGCACAGATGTGAGCCGAGGAAGCCGGCCCCGCCGGTCACCACGGCCCGGCGCCGGTCACGTCCACCGTTCATCGAGGAACCTCTTCCTTCTTTCTTCGGCGTCTCCGGTCGGCCCGGATCGCTCATTGGTGCCCTCCGGCTGGTGTAAGAGGGCGGTTCGCCGTGCACTCGGGAGGCATGGACAACACGCATCCGGACCCCGACCCCCGCCGGACCCCGGGCCTCGAGGGCGGCGGCGGGGTGCCGCCGGGCGAGACACCGCCCGGCGAGAGCAGCACCCCCGCGGGGGCTCCCGACCAGAACGCCAACACACCGAGCGGCTGGGGGCCGCTGCCACTGGTCCTGCTGCTGGTGCTGGGCGCCCTTGTCGCTGCGTTCTTCCTCGCCTACGCAGTGGCACTGTGACCACGAGTCCCCTGACGGCGGCACGGAAAACCCGGGACACGACGGCGACCACGGCGGAAACGGTGGCAACAGCAGTGGGAACGGCAGGAACCGCGCGGAGCCCGAGAGCCCTGCTGACCGGCTGGTTCACCTTCCTGCACGGCGAGGTCACCGCCGGCGACGAACTGGCGCTGCGCCGTGTCCAGGAGGTCCTGGACCGGGCCGGCATCCCGTACGACACCGCCTGGAGCCCGGGCTTCCGGCCGGACGCCCTCCATCTGGAGGACGCCGCCCCCGAGCGGTACAGCCACGTGGTCTTCCTCTGCGGGCCCCTGCACGGCTCCCAGGTCGCCGCCCTCCACGAGCGCTACCCCCACTGCGTGCGCGTCGCCGTGGGGGTCTCCGTCCCCGACCCGGGGGACGCGGCCGTGACGGGTTTCCACCGCGTACTGGCGCGCGACGCCCCCGGTACGGCACCGGCCGCCGACCTGGCCGCCGCCGCGCCGGGGACGCCGGCGGTCCCGGTGGCCGGGGTGGTCCTCACCCACGGGCAGGGGGAGTACGGGCCGCGCCGCCGCCACGAGGAGGTGGCACGCCGGGTGACCGGCTGGCTGGCCGGGGCCGACTGCGCCCGGCTGGAGCTGGACACCCGGCTGGCCCGCGGCGACTGGCGGCTGTGCGGCACCCCCGCCCAGCTCCAGTCCGTCCTCGCCCGGCTCGACGTGGTGGTCACCGACCGGCTGCACGGCCTGGTCCTCGCGCTGCGCGCGGGGGTGCCGGCACTGGCCGTGGACCCGGTGGCGGGCGGCGCGAAGGTGACGGCCCAGGCACGGGTGCACCGGTGGCCCGCCCTGATACCGGCCGAGCGGCTCACGGAGGAGGAACTGGACCGCTGGTGGCGGTGGTGCCTGGGACCGGGCCGGGCCGCGGCCCGGCGGCGGCGGGCCCTCCAGCGCCGCCACGGGCGCGACGGGTACGACCGGGCCGACGAGGTGGTGGCGGCCCTGCGGGCCGCACCGACGGGCACCTCCGGCTGACGGCCCCGGGCCCGCCCGCCGACCGCCGGTCCGGTCCTGCCGCGGTCCGTGGGGGGGGGCGGCTGCGGGAGCAGGGTGCCGGACCGCTCCGGCGGGTGCGCGCGGCCGGCGGAGCAGGGTCCGGCCCCCCGGGGCGGGCGGGCCCGCCCGCCGGTCAGGACCGCCGGCCCACCCCGGTGGCGAGCTCGCCCAGTCGTCCGCCCCGGACCCGGGACACCAGCGGTGGGGTCGGTCCGCCGGCCCGCTCCCGCATTCCGGTCAGCAGCGCGCCGAGGGCCTCGGCCGCCGACCGCCCGGGCGTCCAGCCCAGTTCCTGCCCGGCCCGGCCGCAGTCCATCAGCGGCAGCCGCAGGAACGCGTCGAACAGCTCCGGCGAGGCGGGCGCCAGCCGCAGCCGCCAGGCGGCCGCCACCGCGGCCCGCACCGGCCCCAGCGGCAGCCGCACCACCCGGGCGCCCAGCACCTCGGCCAGCACCTCGGCGTCGACCACCGGGTCGGCGGCCAGATTGAAGGCGCCGTGCACCGGCTGGGTGACCGCGAGCCGGTACGCCTCGGCGGCGTCGTCGGTGTGCAGCACCTGGAAGCGCAGCCCGGGCAGGTCCGGGACCACGGGCAGCAGGCCGGGCCGCATCAGCCGCTGGGGCACCAGCGGACCGGCGAACAGCCGCCGCTGCTCGCTCGACGCCGCCTCCTTGAACAGGAAACCGGGGCGCACACGCACCACACGCACCTCGGGCCGGTCGTGCTCGAAGCCGTCCAGCAGCCGCTCCACGTACGCCTTCTCCCGGCAGTACGCGGTGTCCGGCCGGCCGCCGTGGGTCGGCCAGGACTCGTCCACGGCGCGGTCCTTCGGACCGGGGGAGTAGGCACCCACCGAGGACGCGTACACCAGCGCGGGCACCTCGGCCGCCACCACCGCGCGCAGCACCCGGGCGGTGCCCAGCACGTTGGTGCGCCAGGTGGCCAGCGGATCGCGCAGCGGCTGGATCAGCCAGGCCAGGTGCACCACGGCGTCGGCGCCCCGGAAGAGGTCGGTCAGCCGCTCCTCGACCAGCCGGCCGGCGCGGTCCTCGTCACCGTCCGTCCCGTGGTCCCCACCGCCCCCGCCGAGGTCCACGCTCGCCCACTCGGTCTTCGCGGGGGTCCACCCGGGGGTACGGCGGGCGAGACCCAGCACCGAGGCGATGTGCGGATCGGCGGCCAGCCGCTCCACCACGGAGGTGCCCACGTTGCCGGTGGCGCCCAGGACCACCACCCGCAGCCCGTCGCCGCCGGTACCCGAGTCGCCGTCCACCGCTGTGCCCATCTCGTCCCTCTCCTCGCGCGTCCTGCCGCCGTGCCGGGCCCCGGCCCGGCGGCGGCGTCGTCCCGGTCCCGCCGGGGGTAGGGCGGAGTACCCCCGTGGGAAGGGGGGAAACGATCCGCCCGGGGAGTCCGGCGGTCTTCCCGCCGAATGCGTTCGTTTGGTTACCGGGCGGCGGGTTACGCGGTACGCGGCCACGGCAGAGCGGGACAGCGGGCAGGAGAGTGCAGAACGCCATGACCGATGTGGACGAGGCACGGGGAGGCGAGGAGACCCGCACTCCGGCGGGGAGCACCGGCACGGGGTTCGGCCGGGCGCTGCTGCGCTGGCTGACGACCACCGACCACAAGGTGATCGGCAACCTGTACATCACCACCGCCTTCGGCTTCTTCCTGACCGGCGGGGTGATGGCCCTGCTGATGCGGGCCGAGCTGGCCGCGCCCGGACTCCAGATGCTGTCGTACCACCAGTACAACCAGCTCGTCACCATCCACGGCACGATCATGATGCTGCTGTTCGCGACCCCGATGTTCGCGGGATTCGCCAACGCCGTCATGCCGCTGCAGATCGGCGCCCCCGACGTGGCGTTCCCCCGGGTGAACGCCCTCACCTACTGGCTGTTCCTCTTCGGCGGCCTGCTGGTCCTCTCCGGCTTCCTCACCCCCGCCGGCGCCGCGGACTTCGGCTGGTTCGCCTACGCCCCGCTCAACCAGGAGGAGTACACCCCGACCCTCGGCGCCGACCTGTGGACCATGGGCCTGGTGGCCGCGGGGCTGGGCACGGTGCTGGGCGCGGTCAACTTCATCGCCACGATCATCTGCCTGCGCGCCCCCGGCATGACGATGTTCCGGATGCCGATCTTCACCTGGAACGTGCTGTTCACCTCGATCCTGGTGCTGATCGCCTTCCCCGTGCTGACCGCCGCCCTGCTCGCCCTGCAGGCCGACCGGACCTTCGGATCGCACATCTTCGACCCGTCCAACGGCGGGGCGATCCTGTGGCAGCACCTGTTCTGGTTCTTCGGCCATCCGGAGGTCTACATCGTCGCCCTGCCGTTCTTCGGCATCATCACCGAGATCATCCCGGTCTTCAGCCGCAAGCCGATCTTCGGCTACATCGGGCTGATCGGCGCGACCATCGCGATCACCATGCTCTCGGCGGTGGTGTGGGCGCACCACATGTTCGCCACCGGCGCGGTGCTGCTGCCGTTCTTCTCCCTGATGTCCTTCCTGATCGCGGTGCCCACCGGGGTGAAGTTCTTCAACTGGATCGGCACCATGTGGAAGGGCTCCCTCAGCTTCGAGACGCCGATGCTGTGGGTGCTGGGCTTCCTGATCACCTTCCTGCTCGGCGGCCTCACCGGCGTCATCCTGGCCTCCCCGCCGCTGGACTGGCCCACGCACGACACCTACTTCGTCGTCGCCCACATGCACTACGTGCTGTTCGGCACCGTCGTGTTCGCCATGTTCGGCGGCTTCTACTTCTGGTGGCCCAAGTTCACCGGCCGGATGCTCAACGAGCGGCTGGGGAAGATCCACTTCTCGCTGACGCTGGTGGGCTTCCAGGTCACCTTCCTGGTCCAGCACTGGCTGGGCCAGTTCGGCATGCCGCGCCGCTACGCCGACTACCTGGAGGCCGACGGCTTCACCGTCCTCCACCTGATCTCCACGGTCGGCGCGGCGATCCTGGGCGTCTCCACCCTGGTGTTCCTCTACAACGTCTGGTGGACCGCCCGGTACGGCGACAAGGCGCCCGGCGACGACCCCTGGGGCTACGGCCGTTCGCTGGAGTGGGCCACCTCGTGCCCGCCGCCGCGGCACAACTTCACCACCCTGCCGCGCATCCGCACCGAGTCCCCGGCCTTCCACCTGCACCACCCGGAGATCACCCCGCACGAGCAGCGCAAGCCGCTGGAGCCCCCGGACGCGGGCGGACAGTGACACGGCGACGGCGGACACGACGGCGGGAACGGCACGAACGACACACGCGGCACGGCGGGAGGCACGGAGGACGATGAGGGCCGAGACCTATCTCTTCGGCGGTGTGGCGCTGTTCTTCGCGCTGATCTCAGTCGGGTACGGACTGCTCTCCGACGACGCGGCCGGGACCGCCGCCCTGTCCGTCGCCTTCCTGATGGCCGCCATGGTCGCCCTCTTCCTCGGCGTCCAGCACCGCAGGCACGGCGGGCGCCCGGAGGACCGGCGCGACGGTGAGATCGCCGACCGGGCGGGACCGCTGGACTTCTTCCCCGACGGCAGTCCATGGCCGGTCGTCACCGCGCTCGGGACCACCCTGCTGGGTGCCGGGGTGGCGTTCGGGCTGTGGCTGTTCCTGCTCGGCTTCGGTGTGCTGGCGGCCGGGGTGTTCGGGTTCGTCTTCCAGTACGCCAGGAGGGGCTGAGGACGGGCCGGGAAGGGAGCCGGACCCGGCACTCCTGATCCGGCCCGCCCCCTGCCGGCCCGCTCAGTCCCGGGAGGAGGCCCCCGGCTCGTACGGGGCCGGCTCCTCGGAGGCGTGCGGCGGCAGTTCGCGCGCCTCCCGCTCCTCACGTGCCAACCCCTCCCGCTCCTCACGTGCCAGCCGCTGCCGGTACGCGTCCCGGTAGTACCAGTGGTTCAGCCTCGTCCGCAGCCGCCGTACCGGCCCGGCGTCCCCGTCGGCCGCCATCGGCCGCGGCAGTTCCCGGGCCCGGGCCAGCAGCGTGTAGCGCTCCTGCTCGGGCAGCGGCCGGTGGCCGGGGTGGAAGGCGCCCTCGACCGACTGGACGACCTCCCCGGTCGGCTCGCCCTCGGCCAGCCGCTCGGCGTCCCGGTCCCGCAGTGCCAGGCAGATCCGCTTGGTGAGCAGGAAGGCGAGCACGGGAGCGACCACCAGGGCCACCCGGGTCGCCACCACCAGCCCGTTCAGGGAGACGTTGAACGCGTAGGCGATCACGTCGTCGCCCCCGGCGAAGAGCAGGACCGCGTAGAAGGTGGCACCGGCGGCGCCCAGGCCGGTGCGCACCGGCCGGTCGCGGGGCCGGTCGCACAGGTGGTGCTCCCGGCTGTCGCCGGTCACCCACCTCTCGAAGAACGGGTACAGGTACAGCAGCAGGAACAGCACGGCGGGCAGCACCACGGCGGGCAGCAGCACGCTCCACGCGATCGTGTGGCCCCACAGCGTGGTCTCCATCGCCGGCACCAGCCGCAGCGACCCCTCCAGGAAGCCGATGTACCAGTCGGGCTGGGAGCCGAAGGAGACCTTGTCGGCGCGGTAGGGGCCGTACGCCCACACCGGATTGATCTGGAACAGGCCGGCGACGAGCACCAGCACCCCGGTGACGAGGAAGAACAGACCGGTGGACTTGGTGACGAACTGGGGGAACATCGGCTGTCCGACGACGTTGCGGCCGGTGCGGCCCGGACCGGCCCACTGGGTGTGCTTGTGGTAGACCACCAGGATCAGGTGGAGGGTGATCAGCCCGACCAGCAGCCCCGGCACCAGCAGGATGTGCAGCGAGTACAGCCGGGGGATGATCTCCTCCCCGGGGTACTCGCCGCCGAAGGCGAAGAAGGCCAGGTAGGTGCCGACGACCGGGATGGACAGCATGATCCCGTGGGCGATCCGCAGCCCCGTCCCCGACAGCAGGTCGTCGGGGAGCGAGTAGCCGCTGAAGCCCTCCAGCATCGCCAGCGCGAACAGGGTGACCCCGACCACCCAGTTGACCTCACGCGGCCTGCGGAACGCCCCGGTGAGGAAGACCCGCAGCATGTGCACGGCGGCCGAGGCGACGAAGAGCAGCGCCGCCCAGTGGTGCACCTGCCGCACCAGCAGCCCGCCGCGCACGTCGAAGCTGATGTCCAGCGTGGAGGCGTACGCCTCGGACATCCGGGTGCCACGCAGCGGCTCGTACGAGCCGGTGTACGTGGTCTGGGCCATGCTCGGCTCGAAGAACAGCGTGAGGTAGACCCCGGTGAGCAGCAGCGCCACGAAGCTGTACAGGACCAGCTCGCCCAGCAGGAACGACCAGTGGTCGGGGAACGCCTTGCGCAGCAGCCCCCGGGCGGCCTCGGACACCGGCAGCCGCCCGTCCACCGACCCGTATCCGCGCCACTCCGCCTTCCGTACCTTCGCCCTCCAGCGTGCTCGTCTTCTCGACAGGAACATGAACAGCCCTCTCCACCGCGGGACATCACGCGGTGTGCGCCAGTGCCCGCAGCATGCCGCGCCAAACGCCGGGCACCCGGCGGCGGAGACGAAGCACCGCAAGGAGCGACCGGAAGGAGGGCCGAATGCCCACGACAGCGCAGGAGGAGGGCGGCGGGCCGCCGGTGGAGGAGGTCCGCACCCGCGTCTGGACGGTCCCCACCGACCGACCGGAGTCCGACGGCACCCTGGAGTGGGACTCCACCACCGTGGTCCTGGTGGAGACGCGCGCCGCCGGGCGCACCGGTACGGGCTGGACCTACGCCCAGCGGGCCACCGCCGAACTGATCGACACCCAGCTCGCGCCGCTGGTGACGGGCGCCGACGCGCTGCGGCCCGGGCACGTCTGGTCCCTGATGCGCCGCTCCCTGCGCAACGCCGGCTACCCGGGGGTGGGCGCGCTGGCGGTCTCGGCCGTGGACACCGCGCTGTGGGATCTCAAGAGCAGGCTGCTGGACATCTCCCTGGCCACCGCCCTGGACACGGTGCACGAGGCCGTTCCCGTCTACGGCAGCGGCGGTTTCACCTCCTACGGTCCCGCCGAGGTCGCCGAGCAGCTCGCCGGCTGGGTCGAGGAGGGCATCCCCCGGGTGAAGATGAAGGTCGGGCGCGACGACGCGGCGGACGCCGAGCGGCTGCGCGCGGCCCGCGCCGCGATCGGCGACCCGGCCGAGCTGTACGCGGACGCCAACGGCGCCTGGACCCGCAAGCAGGCCCTGGACCACGCCGGGCGCCTCCGCGACGCGGGCGTCACCTGGCTGGAGGAGCCGGTCTCCTCCGACGATCTGGAGGGGCTGCGGCTGCTGCGCGACCGCGGCCCGGCGGGCCTGGACATCGCGGCGGGGGAGTACGGCTTCACCCTGCCGTACTTCCGCCGCATGCTCGAGGCCGGGGCGGTGGACTGCCTCCAGGCCGACGTCACCCGCTGCGGCGGGTTCACCGGCTTCCGCGCCGCCGCCGCGCTGTGCGACGCCCACGGCATCGGCCTGTCGGCGCACTGCGCGCCGCAGCTGAGCGCGCACGCGTGCGCCGCGGCGTCCCGGCTGCGGCATCTGGAGTACTTCCACGACCACGTGCGCATCGAGGAAGCGCTCTTCGACGGCGTGCTCACCCCCGGCCCCGGCGGTGCGCTGCGCCCGGACCGCTCCCGCGCCGGGCACGGGCTGACGCTGCGCGCCGACCGGCTGGAACGCCACCGGGTGCGGTGACGGGCGGCGGCGGTGCCGCAGCGGCCCGGTCCCACTCCGGCCGCCCGGTTCGCCCCGGGGTGCCGGCCGGGGTGCTGCGGCGGCCGGTGTGGTGCGCGCCCGCAGGAGCGTCGCGGGGCCTCCGGCGGGTGCGGTTCGGCGGGCGCCGCCCGCCGTACGGCCGCGGCCGCCGCCGTGCCCGCCCTTCCCGGCCCTCCCCGGGATGCCCCGGGGAGGGTGCCTCCGGGTGTGGTCAGCGGGCGCCGCCCGCGGTGCGCCGCAGCGCCCGCCGTACGGCCGCCGCCGAGACCGTGCCCGCCGCCGCGGCCGCCGACAGCACGGCCGCCGCCGCGACCGTCGCCGCGGCCCGCGCCCGGGACGGCGGCGCGGTCCGCTCCGGCTCCGGCACCGCGCCGTCCCGGGCGGGCGCCGTGCCGCGCCGCTCCCGCAACCCGGCGGCCAGCGCCTCCGCCAGGTGCAGCGGGGCGCGGCCGGTGTCCGACTGCTCGGTCTGGGTGCGGCAGCTGAAGCCGTCGGCGAGGACCAGGGCACCGGCGTCCGCCTCGCGCACCGCGGGCAGCAGCGCGTGCTCGGCGCAGGCGGCGGAGACCTCGTAGTGGCCGCGCTCGAAGCCGAAGTTGCCCGCCAGACCGCAGCAGCCCTCCACCATCGACGCGTCCACCCCGGCGCGCTCCAGCAGTGCCCGGTCGGCGTCGAAGCCGAGGACGGCGTGCTGGTGGCAGTGCGGCTGGACCACGGCGGAGCGGTCCAGGCGGGGCGGTTCCCAGTCGGGCGCGCGTTCGGTCAGTACCTCGGCCAGGGTGCGGGTCTGCCGCTTCAGCCGCCCGATGTCCGGGTCGTCCGGGAGCAGTTCCGGGCCGTCCGCCCGGAAGACGGCCGTGCAGCTCGGCTCCAGGCCGACCACCGGGACGCCGCGCCGCAGATCGTCCCGGAGCACCTCCGCGGTGTGCCGCAGCACCCGCTTGGCGACCGTCAGCTGGCCGGTGGAGATCCAGGTCAGCCCGCAGCAGACCGCCGCGTCCGGGACCTTCACATGGAAGCCGGCGTCCTCCAGGACCTCCACCGCGGCCCGTCCGACCGCCGGGTGGAAGAAGTTGGTGAAGGTGTCGGGCCACACCACCACCTCGCCCCGCCGGCCGCCGCCGCGGGTCCCGCCGCGGGCCCGCCACCAGTCGGTGAACGTCTCGTCGGCGAAGACCGGCAGCTCGCGCTCGGGGGCGATCCCGCCCAGCCGTTTGGCGGCCCGCTCCAGCAACGGCGTGCGGGTGACGGCGTTGACCAGGCCGGACAGCCGGGCCGCCGGCCGGGCCAGGACGGGCAGCCAGCCCATGGAGTAGTGCGCCGCCGGCCGCGGGCGGCCCGCGTAGTGGTGGTGCAGGAACTCGGCCTTGTAGGTCGCCATGTCGACATTGACCGGGCAGTCGCTCTTGCAGCCCTTGCAGGCCAGGCAGAGGTCGAGGGCGTCGTGCACCTCCTTCGAGCGCCAGCCGTCCTCGATCGGCCCGGAGTTGTTCACCATCTCGAACAGCAGCCGGGCCCGGCCGCGGGTGGAGTGCTCCTCCTCGCGGGTGGCCCGGTAGCTGGGGCACATCACCCCGCCCTCCAGCGAGCGGCACTTGCCGACCCCGACGCAGCGCAGCGCGGCCCCGCTGAACCTCCCCTCGTCGTGGGGGTAGGAGAAGGCGGTCTCCGGCTCGTGGGGGTGGAAGTCCGCGCCCAGCCGCAGATGCTGGTCCAGCTTCGCGGGGAAGACCACCTTTCCCGGGTTCATCCGGTTGCGCGGGTCGAAGATCCCCTTCAACTCCTCGAACGTCCGGACGACCTCGGGACCGAACATCCTCTCCAGCAGCTCGCCCCGGGCCTGTCCGTCGCCGTGTTCGCCGGAGAGCGAGCCCCCGTACGACACCACGAGGTCGGCGGCCCGCTCGACGAAGTCGCGCATGGTGGCGACGCCCTCGGCGGAGGTGAGGTCGAAGGGGATGCGGGTGTGCAGGCAGCCGTGCCCGTAGTGCCCGTAGACGGCCGGATCGCCGTAGCCGAACTCCCGGAACAGCTCGCTGAGGTCCCGCAGGTAGTCGCCGACGCGGTCGGGGGGTACGGCCGAGTCCTCCCAGCCCTCCCAGGTGTCGGGGAGTCCCGGTACGTGCGCGGTCGCGCCGAGCCCGGCCTCGCGGACCTTCCACAGCAGGTGCTTGGGTCCGCTTCCGTGGTACCAGGTGGCGTCGGTCGCCTCGGGGAAGGCGCCGACCAGGGACCGGGCCCTCCGGGCCGCCTCCTCCCGGGTGTCGGCGGCGAACTCCGCCATCAGCCAGGACCCGCCGCCGGGCAGCATCTCGCGGCCGGCCGGGTTGAGCCCCTTGAGCTCCTCGAACCACACCAGCCGGTCGTCGACGCCCTCCAGCGCGTGCGGTCCGTGCTCCGCGACGGCCGGCACGTGGTCGGCGGCCGTCGCCGCGTCGGGAAAGCCGAGCACCGCCATGGCGGTGTGCCCGGGGACGTCGGCCAGTTCCAGCTCGGCCCGCAGCACGGTGACGAGCGTGGACTCCGAACCGACGAGCAGCCCGGCGACGTCGAAGCCGTTCTCCGGCAGCAGCGCGTCCAGGTTGTAGCCGGACACCCGCCGGGGGATGTCGGGGAACCGCTCGCGGACCAGCTCGGCGTAGCGGTCGCGCAGCGCGGCCAGCCCCCGGTAGACCTCCCCCCGGCGCCCCGGCTCGGCGCACAGCCGTGCCAGCTCCTCCTCGCCGGTGGACCCCACCCACATCCGCAGCCCGTCGTAGGTGAGCACCTCCAGGCGCCGGATGTTGTCCGAGACCTTGCCGTACCACTGGGCCGTCGAGCCGCAGGAGTTGTTGCCGATCATCCCGCCCAGCGTGCAGTTGGGATGGGTCGCGGGGCGCGGCCCGTACTGCAGCCCGTGGGGCGCGAGCAGCCGGTTCAGCTCGTCCAGCACGATCCCCGGCTCCACCACGCAGGTGCGGCTCTCCGGGGCGACGGAGACCAGCCGGTGGCAGTACTTGCTCCAGTCGAGTACGACACCGGTGTTGCAGCTCTGGCCGGCCAGGCTGGTGCCGCCGCCCCGGGAGAGCACCGGCACGTCGTGCTCCCGGCACACCTCCAGCGCGGCCACGGCGTCGTCCACCGCTTCGGGCAGCACCACCCCCAGTGGTGTCTGCCGGTAGTTCGACGCGTCGGTGGCGTAGGTGGCCCGGGTACCGGCATCGAACCGGACCTCGCCCTTCACTCTTCTCCGCAGTTCCTTCTCCAGGGCAAGCACGCGCGTCGATTACCTCATCCGGGTGCATCGAAACCGGACACAACCGGTGTTTCCGTCCCTCTGTCGCGGGTACCGCGAAGAACCGGAAGGAGGGAGAAACGGCATGCTGGTCAGCCTCCTGGTGTTGTTACTGATGTTCCTGGGCTACCTGACGGTGGCCCTGCTGACGGCTCGTGTGGCGTACGGCATGGAACGCGCCCGGATCATCGAGCAGGAGCGCGACTGGCACACCGACGAGGACCCGGTGGAGCGCTTCCGCGAACAGGGTCAGTCGGTGGCCGCCACCACGGGCTTCCTGTACGGGTTCGCCTGGCCCGTCGTCATACCCGGCTACCTCTTCTACCGCTGCGCCGCACTGGTGATCACCCGGCGCCCCCCGCCCACCCCGTACGAGCGCGCGGCCCGGACCGAACGGCTCGACGAACGCATTCGGGAGCTGGAGGAGTCGCTGGGAATGCGCGGACGGCCGCACGGGCAGGCGGATCACTGACGACGCGTCGTGCGCGGAGGCATGAACCGCACGGTATGGGTACCGTTCTGTGCGCATATGCGTGGCTACGTCAGGAGTGCCCTTGCTGGTTCTGATCGCCGCCCATGCCGTCGTGGCCGCCGTCCTTCCCGCCCTCGCCGGACGGATCGGCCGGGCCGTCTGGGCGGTCGCGGCAGCGGTGCCGCTGACGGCACTGGTCTGGGCCGCGGCACACGCGCCCGACGCCCTGGACGGCGACGCGCCCGTCGAGCGCTTCGGCTGGGCCCCCTCGCTGGGACTCGAGGTCGTCCTCCGGCTGGACGCGCTCTCCCTGCTGATGGTGGGTGTCGTCACCGGGGTCGGAGCCGCCGTCCTGGTCTACGGCGCCCGCTACACCGAGGAGGGCCACGGCCGCGAGTCCGCACTGCTGCTCGCCTTCGCCGGGGTGATGCTCGGCCTGGTCACCGCCGACAACCTGCTGGTCCTGTACGTCTTCTGGGAACTGACCACCGTGGTGTCGTTCCTGCTCATCGCGGGCCGCGGGAAGAGCCGGGAACACCGTGCCGCCGCCGAGCAGGCCCTGGTGGTCACCACCGGCGGCGGACTGGCGATGCTGCTCGGTTTCGTGATGCTGGGCGAGTCCGCGGGCACCTACCGGATCTCGGAACTGGTCGCCGATCCCCCGAGCGGGGGACACGTGCCCGCCGCGCTGGTGCTCGTCCTGCTCGGGGCGTTCACCAAGTCGGCGCAGCTGCCGCTGCACGGCTGGCTGCCCGCCGCGATGGTGGCGCCCACCACCGTGAGCGCCTATCTGCACGCCGCCGCCATGGTCAAGGCGGGTGTGTACCTGGTGGCCCGGCTCGCCCCGGGGTTCGCCGAGACCGCGCCCTGGCGGCCCCTGGTCCTGACCGTCGGCCTGGCCTCCCTGCTGTTCGGCGCCTGGCAGGCGCTGTGGGAGAAGGACCTCAAACGGGTGCTGGCGTACGGCACCATCAGCGAACTCGGCCTGCTCACCGCCCTGTTCGGCTACGGCACCCGCAACGCCGCCCTGGCCGGCGCGGTGATGCTGCTGGCGCACGCCACCTTCAAGTCGGCGCTGTTCCTCACCACCGGACTGGTGGAGCACCACACCGGCACCCGGGAGATCGACCGGCTGTCCGGGGTGGGCCGGCGCAGGCCGGTGCTGCTGACGCTCGCCGCGCTCGCCGCCGCCTCCATGGCCGGGCTGCCGCCGCTGGCCGGCTATCTGGGGCACGAGACGTATCTGCACACCTTCTGGGAGGCGGCCCTGCACGGTTCCGGAGCGGGCGGGGCATGGATCCTGGCCGCCCTGCTCGCCGGCTCGGCGCTCACCGTGACGTACTCCGCCCGCTATCTGTGGGGCGCCTTCGCCGCCAAGCCCGGGGTGCCGACCACCCCGGCCGGCGATCCGGCCGCCGAACGGGCCCTCGGCATGGCGGTGCCCATCGCGGCCCTGGTGGCGGCCGCCCTGGCGCTGGGGGTGTGGTACCCCGGCACCACCGCGCTCACCGAGCCCTACGCCGACACCCTGACGGCGGAGCAGAAGCCGTACCATCTGGCGCTCTGGCACGGCCTGACCCCCTCCCTGGCGCTGACCGCCGCCACCCTGGCCGCCGGACTCGCCCTGTACCGCGCGCTCCCCGCCCTCGGCCGGGCCGGGGAGCGGCTGCCCGCCCGGCGGCCCGACGCCCAGGAGGGCTACGCCCGGGCGGTCCGCGGCCTGGACCGGACCGCCGTGGAGGTCACCAGCCACACCCAGGTCGGTTCCCTGCCGGTCTACCTCACCGTGCTGCTGCTGACCGTCCTGCTCGTGCCCGGCACCGCCCTGCTGCTGCGGGACACCCCCGTGTCCGCCCCGCCGCTGTGGGCTTCGGCCCTCCAACTGCCGCTGGCGGTGGTGGTACTGACCGCGGCGCTGGTGCTCGCCGGGACCCGGCACCGGCTGGCGGCCACCCTGCTGGCCGGTGCGGTCGGCTACGGGGTCGCCGGGTTCTTCCTGCTCCACGGGGCGCCGGACCTGGCGCTCACCCAGTTCCTCGTCGAGACGCTGACCCTGGTGCTCATCGTGCTGGTGCTGCGCGGGCTGCCGGCCGAACTCGGGCAGCGCACCGGCTCCCACCGGGTGCGCCGGCTGCGCACGGCGGTGGCCGTGTCCGCCGGCGCCTTCGTCGGGCTGCTCGCCGTGGTCCTCTCCGCGGCCCGCGGCGCGTCGCCGGTGTCCGACTACTACGCCGAACACGTCAAGGAGGCCGGCGCGCACAACGTCGTCAACGCCATCCTGGTGGACTTCCGCGCCCTGGACACCCTCGGCGAGATCTCCGTGCTGATGGTGGCGGCGATCGGGGTGGCCGCCCTGATCGGGGCGCTGGGCGGCAAGAGGGCGATCCGGGCCCGGCCCCCCGCGGCGGACCGCCACGAACCGACCGCCCGCTGGGCGGTGCCGCACGAGCCGTGGCTGCCGGAGGCACGCGAACTGCCCGCCCACGACCGCTCGCTGCTGCTGGAGGTCCTCACCCGGCTGCTGTTCCCGGCCATCCTGGTGTTCTCGGTCTACCTGCTCTACTCGGGCCATCTGCGCCCCGGCGGCGGCTTCGCCGGCGGCCTGGTGGCCGGGCAGGCGTTCACCCTGCGCTATCTGGTGGGCGGCCGGGCCGACACGGTGTTCCGCGGCCCGCTCGACCCCCGGATCGTCGCGGGCGCCGGTCTGGCCCTCGCGGCGGTCGCCGGACTGGGGCCGCTGGCCTTCGGCGGCGCCCCCCTGGCGAGCGCGGTCCTCACCGGGACGCTGCCGCTGTTCGGCCATGTGGAGGTGGCCACCACCCTGGTCTTCGACACCGGGGTCTACCTGCTGGTGGTGGGGGTGTGCCTGAAGCTGCTGTCCGCCGTGGGGCCCGCCCAGCTGACCGCCGGGGAGGCCGCCGCCGGTCCCGGCGGCCGGCTCGCGACGACCGCCGCCACGACCGACGAGACCGGGAGCCGTGACCGATGACGACACTCGACCTGACGGGGGCCGTGGTGGTGGGCGGCCTGTTCGCCATCGGCTTCCACCTGCTGCTGCAGCGCTCCCTGATGCGCCTGCTGTTCGGCTTCCTCGTGCTGGGGCACAGCACCAACCTGCTGGTGCTGCTGGCCGCCGGGCCGCCGGGCGAGCCCCCGGTCACCGGGGAGGGGCACGGGACGGAGGAGTTCGCCGATCCGCTGCCGCAGGCCATGGCCCTGACCGCCATCGTGATCACCTTCGGCATCACCATCCTGCTGCTCGCGCTCGTCTACCGGGGATGGCGGCTGCAGGGCCATGACGAGGTCCGTGACGACGTCGAGGACCGCAGGGTGGGGGAGCAGTGACCCAGTGGCTTCTGATCGCACCCGTCCTGCTGCCGGTGCTGGCGGCCGGACTGTCCCTGGCCGTGTGGCGCAGCGCCGCCGCCCAGCGGCTGCTGGGCACCGCGGTGCTGACCGCGGTGCTGGTCGACGCGGTGGTCCTGCTGGTGCTCGCCGACCGGCGCGGCCCGCTGGTCCTGGAGGTCGGCGACTGGCCGGCCCCGGCCGGGATCGCGCTGGTGGCCGACCGCCTGTCGACGCTGCTGCTGACGGTGGCGCTGGCGGTGGCGCTGGCCGTGCTGGTCTTCGCCATCGGGCAGGGCACCGCCGAGGGGGACGCGCCCCGCACCCCCTTCCATCCGGCGTACCTGCTGCTGGTGGCCGGGGTCGGCCTGGCGTTCCTCACCGGTGACCTGTTCAACCTCTTCGTGGCCTTCGAGCTGATGCTCGCCGCCTCCTACGTGCTGATCAACCTGGACGCCGACGAGGGCCGCATCCGGGCCGGGATGACGTACACCATCACCAGCCTGCTGTCGTCGCTGCTGTTCCTCACCGCCATCGGACTGGTCTACGCGGCCACCGGCACGGTCAACCTGGCCGACCTCGGAAACCGGATCCCGGAACTCTCCGACGGGGTGCGCGGTGTGCTCAGCCTGCTGCTGCTGATCGTGTTCGGCATCAAGGCGGCGATGGTGCCGCTGCACTTCTGGCTGCCGGACAGCTACCCGACGGCCCCGGCACCGATCACGGCCGTACTGGCCGCGCTGCTGACCAAGGTCGGCCTGTACGCCATGGTGCGCACCCAGACGCTGCTCTTCCCCCGCACGGAGACCTGGACCCCCCTGCTGGTCGCGGCGGCCCTCACCCTCCTGGTGGGCATCCTGGGCGCCATCGCCCAGCAGGACATCAACCGGCTGCTGTCCTTCGTGCTGGTCAGCCACATCGGTTTCATGCTCTTCGGACTCTCGCTGTACACCGTCGACGGGCTCACCGGGACCGTCCTGTACGCCGTCCACCACATCGCGGTCCAGGCTGCGCTGTTCCTCGTCGCCGGCCTGGTGGTGAGCTGGGGCGGCAGCGCCGCGCTGCCGAAACTGGCCGGCACGGCCCCGCCGCCCGGGCTGCTGGCCGGACTGTTCGCGCTCGCCGCCCTCAGCCTCGCCGGGATCCCACCGCTGTCCGGCTTCGTCGCCAAACTGGCCCTGCTGCGCGCCGGGATCGAGCAGGGCGGTGCGGCGGTCCTGGCCCTGCTGGCCGCCGCCCTGCTCACCAGCCTCCTCACCCTCTACGCGATGGCCCGGGTGTGGCGGGCGGCGTTCGCCGCGGGAACCGAGCACCCGTCCTCCTCGCGGTGGCGCGGCGGCGGACTGCGTCTGATGGTCGGCTCCACGGTCGGCGCCGTGCTGATCGGCGTGGTGGTGGCGGCGGGTGCCGGACCGCTGGCCCGGCTCAGCGAGCGCGCCGCGGTGGACATCCTGGAGCGCGACGCGTACCAGGAGGCCGTGCTCCAGGGAGCCGGACGGGACGACCCGGACAGGAGTGGCGAATGACCCCGACAAGTGCCTCCGCGAGCGCTTCCGCGCCCCGGGGCGGCTCCCCGCCGCCCCGGCGGATCGCCCGGCTGTGGCCGCAGGTCCTGTGGCTGTGGCTGCTGTGGATCGTGCTGTGGGGCTCGGTGAGCCCGGTCGTCCTGCTGTGCGGGGCGGTGGTGGCCGTGCTGGTGCCGGTCCTCTTCCCGCTGCCGCCGGTCACCCGGCGGGCGCACCTGCACCCGCTGTGGCTGCTGGCCCTGCCGGGGCATCTGCTGGTGGAACTGGTCGGCTCGGCCCTCATCGTGGCCCGGGAGGCCGTGCTGCGCGGTCCGCGGGCGAAGGCGGCGGTGCTGGAGGTCCCGCTGTGGGTGGAGAGCGACCTGATGGTCTCCGCCACGGCCAGTCTGGCCTCGCTGACGCCGGGCACCCTCGTCCTGGAGATCGACCGCGACGGGCGGCTGCTCTACGTCCACGCCCTGCCGGTGCGGGACAAGGAGCACCTCGGGGCCCGGCGCGACGAGGTGGTGGACGCCGAGAGCTGGGTGGTGCGGGTCTTCGGCCCCTCCGGGGCACGCGGGGAGCTGGACCGGTGGCGGGAGTTGCCGAAGGCCCGGGGGAAGCGGTCGGGGGAGGGGACGCGGTGAACGTGGTCGGGATCGTCGCCCTGGCCGTGCTGGCCGCCGCCGCCCTGCTCACCCTCGTCCGCCTGGCCCGGGGCCCGGGCACCCTGGACCGCGCCATGGCGGTGGAGGTCCTGGTGACGACGATCGTCGCCGGGGCCGGAGTCGCGGTGGCCGTGTGGCAGTACACCACGGCCGTGTTCGTCCTGCTGGTGCTGGCGCTGCTCGGCTTCATCGGGGCGGTGACGGCGGCACGGCTCGTCGAGGAGCGGGAGGACATGCGATGAGGGTGCTGCTGGAGGTCTTCGCGGCCGTTCTGCTGCTGGGCGGTGCCTTCTTCTGCCTGCTGGGCGCCATCGGCCTGGTGCGCTTCCCGGACACCGTCACCCGGCTCCAGGCGGGCGCCAAGGCCCAGACCCTGGGCCTGGTGCTGATCATGATCGCGGCGGCCCTGCTGGTGCCCGCGCCCTACTCCGCCCTGCTGCTGCTCATCGCGGTCTTCCAGCTCGTCACCGCGCCCGTCCTCGGCCAGGTCGTCGGCCGGGTGGCCTACCGCACCGGCGCGGTGGACCGGCGCACCCTGGTCGTGGACGAGCTGGCCGGGCGGCTCGCGCCCCCGGACCGGGACCCCGGATCCTCCGCCGGGGAACCGGAGGACACCACCGCGGGGCAGGACCCCGGGGACGGCCGGGAACGCGAGCCGTGAACGGGCGAGCGGGGAGCTCAGCGGCGGGCCGGACGCAGCACCACCGCCGAGCCCCCGCCGCGCCGCTCGGGCTCGGCGACGGCCTGGTACCGGCCGCCGCCCAGCACCTCCAGCGCGGCCGCCGCCCCGATCTCCGGCGCGGGGGTGAAGGCCCGCGGCGGCGGGACGAACCGGTGGCCCAGTGCCTCCAGCGCCGCCCGCTCGGGAGCGGAGTCCAGGAAGTCCGGCTCGGCCAGGGTGTCGGCGGTGTTGCGCTGCGAGAGCCGGGGCGCGGCCACCGCCTCCGGCAGTGTCATGCCCAGGTCGAGCCGGTTCACCAGGGTCTGCAGCACGGTGGTGATGATGGTGGACCCGCCCGGCGTGCCCAGCGCGAGCAGCGGACGGCCGTCGTCCAGCACGATCGTGGGCGCCATGCTGCTGCGCGGCCGCTTGCCCGGACCGGGCAGGTTCGGCCCGTCCACCTCCGGTGACAGCGGTGTGAAGTCGAAGTCGGTGAGCTCGTTGTTGAGCAGGAAGCCCCGGCCGGGCACGGTGATCGCCGAGCCGCCGGTCTGCTCGATGGTCAGCGTGTAGGACACCACGTTCCCCCAGCGGTCCGCGGTCACCAGGTGCGTGGTGGACGGGCCCTCGTACGGCTCGGGGCCGCCGTGCCCGGCCGCGCACTCCCCGGAGCCGGGGGCACGCGGATCGGCGGGCGCCACCGGACCGGGCAGCGCCCGGCCCGGGTCGATCAGACAGGCCCGCTCCTTGGCGAACCGCTCCGAGAGCAGCTCCTCGGTCGGCACCTCGGAGAACGCCGGATCACCCACCCACCGGTTGCGGTCGGCGTACGCCAGCCGGCTCGCCTCCAGGTAGTGGTGGAGCGCCCGGGCGCGGTCCATCCCGGCCAGGTCGAAGTTCTCCAGGATGTTCAGCGCCTCGCCGACCGTGGTGCCGCCGGAGGAGGACGGGGCCATGGAGTACACCTCCACACCCCGGTAGTCCACCTTCGTCGGTTCCTGGAACAGCACGCGGTAGCGGTCCAGGTCGGCGGTGGTCATCAGCCCGGGCCGCACCGTGCGGTCCGCGTCCGGCGCCACGGGCGGGCGCCGCACCGTACGGGTGATCTCGCGGGCCAGCGGCCCCTCGTAGAGCGCGTCGGTGCCCTCGCGGGCCAGCAGCCGGTAGGTGCCGGCCAGATCGGGGTTGCGGAACACCGAGCCGACCTCGGGCGGCTCCCCGCCGGGCAGGAACAGCTCGGCGGTGGGGGTGAAGTCGCGGAAGCGGTCCTCGTTCAGCTCGGTCTGGGCCCGGAACTCCGGGCTGACGGTGAAGCCGCGCTCGGCGATCCGGGTGGCCGGCCGCAGCGCCGCCGCCAGCGGGACGGTGCCCCAGCGCTCCAGGGCCGCCTCCCAGGTGGCGGGCGTACCCGGCACCCCCACCGACAGGCCCGAGTTCACCGCCTCGCCGAAGGGGATCGGTTCGCCGGTGGCCGGGTCGAGGAAGGCGTCCGGCCGCATGGCGGCCGGCGCGGTCTCCCGCCCGTCGACGGTGTGCACCCGCCCGGTGCGGGCCTGGTAGTGGACGAGGTAGTCGCCGCCCCCGATTCCCGCCGAGTAGGGCTCGACGACACCGAGCGCCGCCGCGGTGGCCACCGCGGCGTCCACCGCGTTGCCGCCCGCGCGCAGCACCTCCAGACCGGCCCGGGAGGCGTACGGGTTGACGCTGGCCACGGCGCCGCCGTAACCGGTCGCGACGGGGGCGGCGGGCGGTCTGCGGACCGTGTCGGCCGCCGTGGCGGCCGTGGTGGGTGGTGGCAGCAGCAGGGCCAGGGCGAGGGCCAGGACCACTGCCGCCGTCAGGACCGGGGCCGGGCCGAGGCGGAACGGGACGGGCAGGGCCGGAAAGGAGCGAGGGGGGAAAGGCGATCGGGCGGGCATGGAGCCTCCGTGGTCTCCCGGGGACGCTCAGACGACGGGAAACCCTGTCAGCCGCGGCGGTCCGGGGCAACGGTGCCGCGCCGGTCCGGGCGGAGGCTGCATGACGGGATGCCGGGCCGGGTACCCGGCCCGGCATCCCGTCAGGAGGTGCGCCGACCATGCGGATTCCCGGCCGGTCCCGGACCGGTACCGAGCCCGTCACCGCCCGCAGTGCCCTGGGGCTGCGGCTGCTGCTGTCCTTGGTGTACGTCCCGGTGTTCCTGGCCGGGACGGTGCTCTTCGCCGTCTGGGCCTCCCGGGCCGGTCCGGGCGACGCACCGGCCCCGGACTCGCTGCGCACGCTGGCCTGGATCTGCGGGGTGCTGACCGTGCTGGGGCTGGTGGACCTGTCCGTCGTCCTGGCCCGCCGCAGGCGCGAGCGGTCCGCGGCACCGGGGCGGGGGAGCGGGCGGTCCTGACCCCCGCCCCGGCGCCGTCCGGGTGGTGCCGGGCGGTGCCGGGCCTAGGCTCAGGGCTGGAGGATGACCTTCACCGCGCCGTCGGTCTTCTTCTGGAACATCTCGTACGCCTCCGGGGCCTTGGCCAGCGGCATGTGGTGGGTGGCGAAGCCGTCCACGCCCAGCACGTCCTCGTCCGTCAGCAGCGGCAGGACGTCCGGCACCCAGCGCCGCACGTTGGCCTGCCCCATGCGCAACTGGATCTGCTTGTCGAACAGGGTGAGCATCGGCAGCGGATCGGACATCCCGCCGTAGACACCGCTGAGCGAGATCGTGCCGCCGCGCCGCACGGCGTCGATGGCGAGCTGGAACGCGGCGAGCCGGTCCACCCCCGCCGTGGTCATCAGCTTCTCAGCGAGCTTCTTCGGCAGCAGCTTGGTCGACTTCTGCGCCGCCTCGGCCACCGCGCTGCCGTGGGCCTCCATGCCCACCGCGTCGATCACCGCGTCGGTGCCGCGCCCGCCGGTCCGGTCGCGGATGACGTCGGCGACCCCCTCGGCGCCGTGCTCGGTGAGGTCCAGCACCTCCACACCGCGCGCCCGGGCCCGCTCCAGGCGTTCGGGCACCAGGTCGACGCCGATCACCTTCGAGGCACCCCGGTGCAGCGCGATCCGGCACGCCATGTCACCGATGGGACCCAGGCCCAGCACCGTCAGGGTGCCGCCCTCGGGGACGTCCGCGTACGCCACCGCCTGCCAGGCGGTCGGCAGCACGTCCGACAGGTACAGGAAGCGGTCGTCCGCCGGCCCCTCGGGCACCTTGACCGGCCCGTAGTGGGCCTGCGGCACCCGCAGGTACTCGGCCTGGCCGCCGGGCACCTGCCCGTAGAGCTTGGTGTAGCCGAAGAGCGAGCCACCCGTGCCGTACTCGCGGTTCTGGGTGGTCTCGCACTGGGTCTGCAGGTCCCGGGAGCACATGAAGCACGAGCCGCAGGCGATCTGGAAGGGCATCACCACCCGGTCGCCGGGGGAGAGGTTGGGCACCTCCGGCCCGACCTCCTCCACCACGCCCATCGGCTCGTGCCCGAGGATGTCGCCCTCCGTCATGAAGGGGGTGAGCGGGTCGTACAGATGCAGGTCCGAGCCGCACAGCCCGGACGAGGTGACGCGCACGATCGCGTCCGTGGGCTCCTGGATCACCGGATCGGGCACCTCGTCCACCCGTACGTCGCCCCGACCGTGCCAGACCACTGCCTTCATCAGACTTCACCTCCGGATAGGGAACCGGACGGGTACCCGCGAGCGGGGCGGCCAGTCCCGCGACGTCACCACACCCGCGGGCGTGTTAGCTCTGCGGCAAACGAGGTATTCGGTGGCCATGTTCTTGCTCAGGCCCCCCGGGGTTTACGCGCCGCAGGACGACACCTGGCTGCTGCGGCAGGCGCTGCGGGACGCCGCACTGGCCCCCCGCGCCCGCGTGCTCGATCTGTGCACGGGCACCGGAGTGCTCGCCATGTCCGCCCTGCGGATGGGCGCCGCCGAGGCGGTGGCGCTGGACGCCTCGCCCCGCGCGGTGCTCGCCGCCCGCTGCAACGCCCGGCTGCACCGGCTGCCGCTGCGGGTGCGGCGCGGCGACCTCGCCGACGCCGTGACCGAGGCGGCCCGGGGCGGACGCTTCGACGTGGTCCTCGCCAACCCGCCGTACGTGCCCTCGCCGGACGCGGAGCCGCCCCGCCGGGGACCCGCCCTGTGCTGGGACGCCGGCCCGGACGGCCGCACCGTGCTGGACCGGCTGTGCGGGAGCGCGCCGGAGCTGCTGGTGCGGGGCGGGGCGCTGCTGCTGGTCCACTCCGAGCTGTGCGGCACCGAGACCACCCTGGCCATGCTGCGGGAGCGGGGGATGAAGTCCTCGGTGGTGGCCCGGGCCGTCATCCCCTTCGGCCCGGTACTGCGCGGACGTGCCGCCTGGCTGGAGGAGCGGGGGCTGATCGCTCCGGGGCAGCGCACCGAGGAACTGGTGGTGGTCCGTGGCGACCTCCCCTGAGGCCCGTGACCTGGCGGAGGAGACGGTGGTGGAACCCGTGGCGGAGCCCGCGGACCGGCGTGCCCGGCGTGTGGTGGTCGACCCCGAGGGGCCGGTGCTGATCGAGGGGCCGGTGGAGGTCGAGCTCCCCGACGGCCGTACCGCCCGCTCGGACCGCTTCGTGGTGGCCGTGTGCGTCTGCCGCCGCAGCCACCGCTACCCGTGGTGCGACACCAGCCACCGCCGCCGGGAGCGCCGCCCCCGTCCGGCCGCCGAGGGGAAGGACCCGGACCGGGGCCCGGACGGGGACCGGGACACCTGACGGCGGCGGACCGCCGCCGCACCCCTCCCGGCACCCCTCCCGGTGCAGCACCCGCCGCAGCGCGGCGGCGTGCGCCAGCCGGACCTCCCGGGACTCCTCGACCAGTCCCGGCTCGGGGATCCGGAACGCGTCGCCCGCGAAGCGCGGGATCACCGAGACGTGCAGGTGGTGGAAGACCTGGCCGGGCACGGTGCTGTTCTGCACGACCGTGCTGCCCACCGTCCCGTACGCCTCGCGCACGGCGGACGCCACGGCGGCGACGGCCCCGAAGAGCTCGGCGAGGAGAGCGGGCGGCGCCTCGTACAGTGCGGTCACATGGGCCGCCGGCAGGACCACGGTGCGGCCGGGGTCGTTCTCCCGCCGCATGAGGTTCGGGACGGCGCGGACGTTCCCCGAGCGGTACACGACCAGGTCGGTGTCGGCCTCGTCCCGGCCGATCCGGCAGAAGGCGCAGTCCGCCACCGGAGCGTCCCGGGGGACGGGTGGCGGGGCGGACGGTGTGCTCACGGGGGAACTCCTCACCGGGACCGGCGGACGGCTCCGCGGCATCCCGCTCAGCGTGCCGGACCGGCCCAGCCCCGGGTGTGCCGGTGCCGCCCCGGCCCCACCGCCGCGAACTCGTCGAAGGACTCCGCGTCGCGCACCGCGCCCGGCCGCCGCAGGGCCTGCGAGAGCGGACTGCCCTCGGCGGGGAACGGCTCGCCCTCGGCCGTGTGCAGCGGGCCCGGCACCAGGGCGCCGGCGTCCCACACGGCGGCGCGCTGCTCGCCGTGGCCGCCGAAGAAATCGGCCCCGGCGTAGGCGACGGGACCGGCGGCGGACCAACGGGCGAGCGTGCGGTCGAAGCCGCCGGGCAGCTTCCGGAACCCCGGCGGGCAGGCGGCCGGACCCGCGGTGCCGCCGGGGGGAGAGGACGTCGGAGAGCTCGTCCGTCATGGGCAGCAGCGCCAGCCCCTGGCGCAGCGGCGCCGTCCGCGCGGCGGCGATGCCCGCCGCGGCCCGCAGCGGCTCCTCGCGGGCGATCACCGCCTCCAGGACGTATCCCATGGACTCGTCCTCCGCCTCCGCGCCCGGGCCCTCCGGCGAGAGGCGTTCTGGCAGCGGCCCCCGCTCCCGGCGCCGGGAATCCCGGTGCCGGAAGCGGGGGGCCTCAGCCCGCCGACGGCGCGTCCAGGGGGCGCCGCAGCGAGGAGTCGCCGCCGCGCCAGGCACCCAGCAGGTGCTCCGCCAGCCGCTCCTCCAGCAGTTCGGTGGCCCTGATCCCGAACACCACGTCGGCGGCCAGGTGCGGCTCACGGGCCAGCAGATCGCCGATGACGTCCCGGCGCATCACCTGCTCGTGGACGGCGTCCGCCTCGATGTGCTCGGTGAAGAACAGCACGCACCGCTCGTCGGCACCCAGCCGCTCCAGCGCCCGGGCCATCTTCCGGGCGCTGGGCGCGGTGCTGATCTCGGCGGCGGCGAAGTGTCCCACCAGCGCGCCGCGCAGCGACCGGTGCAGCCCGCACAGCGACATCAGGTTCACCGTGGCCAGCGCCGGGGCGGGCACCCGGTCCAGGTAGCCCAGATAGGACGGGTCCAGCCCGGCGCCCGCCAGCAGGTCGGCGAAGAGCCGCGCGTGCACCCGCTCGCCGCGGCCCCCGCCGTACTCGTCGTACTCCACCGCCACCAGCGACGCCTTGGCCTGGCCGTCGAGGCGGGGGATGGCGAAGGCGTGCGGATCGGCCTCCTTGAGGTGGTAGACCGAGCGGTGCGCGAAGTACTCGCGCAGCTGCCACCACTCGCCCTCGCGCAGCAGGAAGTCCGACACCCCGCCGCCCTCGGCGGGCTGCACCAGCAGCGGATCCAGTGCGGCGGCCACATCGGAGTCCGAGGAGGCGCCGCTGCCGGTGTCGCGGCGCAGCGCGGCCAGGAAGACCCGCTCCAGGGCGGCGCGCAGCCGCAGGAGGTCCGGGTCCCACTCCCAGTCGGGTGACACACCCGCGAAGCCCCGGTAGTGCAGCTCGTAGCAGAGGTACAGGGCCAGCTGCAGATCGTCGCCGTACGGATCGGCGTCCGCCACCGCCGGGTCCTGGACGGAGGGAAAACCCGCGGGCCCAGTCGGTGCGCCCGGCGCGCCCGGTGCCCCCGGCGCGGGCGGCGGGGCGGCCAGGGCGTCCAGCACCGCAGCGCTCAGCGCGCCGCGCGCCCCGGGGAGCGCGGCGGTGTCGGCGCTGGTCAGGGCGCCGGTCACGGTGTTCGTGGTACTCGGGGAAAGAGAACCGGTCGTCATGACTGGTCGTGTGCCCGCGCGTCGGTCAGTGAAGCCAGCAGCTCCACCACGGCCCGCGGCCCGCCCCGCGCCCAGGCGCGCCGCTGCCGCTCGGCACCGGTGCCGTCCCGGCGCACCGCGTCCAGCAGCCGCCGTACGGTCCCGGTGTCGCCGGTCTCCTCCAGGGCGGGCGCCACGTGCCGCAGCAGGGCGCCGACCAGGTCGGCGGCCGGCACCCGGGTGCGGGTGACGGGATCCACCCCGTCACCCGCCGTCCCGTACCGCGCCGCGGACCACACCGCGGCGCGGGCCGTCCCCTCGTCCAGCTCCGGCTCGGGCAGCCCCGCCGCCAGCTCGGCCAGGGCCCGGCGCACCAGGGCGCGGCCGAGCGCGGCCTGCAGCACGGCCTCGTCGACGGTGGCCGCCGCGTCCGCGACCCGGAACTCCACGGTGGGCAGCCAGGGGGAGGGGCGCATCAGCCAGAAGCTCATCCGGTCGTCGATGAGCGCGCCGCAGGACACCAGCCGCTCGACCGCGGCGTCGTGGGCGGCGGCGTCGGGGAAGCGGGGCGGGATGCCAGCGGCGGGGAAACGGAACTGCTCCATCATGCGCCAGCTGGCGTATCCGCGGTCCAGGCCGTGCGAGAAGGGCGAGTTCACCGAGAGCGCCAGCAGGGTCGGCAGCCAGGGGCGCACCCGGTTGACCACGGCCACCGCGGTCTCCCGGTCGGGCACTCCCACATGGACGTGGCAGCCGCAGACCTGGTAGTCGTCCACGATGTCGGCGAACCGCTCCGAGATGCGCCGGAACCGCTCCCCGTCGGCCACCGGAACGCGCCCGTCGCTGAGCGGCGCCGAGCCGGCGGACAGCAGGTACAGGCCCTCCTCCCGGGCGGCGTCCACCAGCCGGGCGCGGTCCGCCGCCAGCACGTGGCGCAGCTCCTCCAGCGAGGTGCACACCCGGGTGGCGGACTCCACCTGGCTGGCGAGGAACTCGGCCTTGCACCCGGAGCCGTCGGCCGGGGACGCCTCCTGATGGGCGCGGCGCAGCACCGCCCGTGCGGCGGGCACGGTGCGCGCGGTGGTCGGGTCGGCCAGGAGGAACTCCTCCTCGACCCCCATGGTCAGCCCCCCGGCGGTTCCTTCCCTGGTCACGGCAGTGTGCGTACCCCCGGACCGGGTGGTGAAACGAACGGCCGGGTTTTCCGGGGCGGGCCCACGGGTACCGCGGGTGGCCGCACCGGCGACGGCCGGCGGACACCGGCTACACGAAGGGAACCCACGTGGCGGAACGGCAGCAGGAACTGGGCGAGATCAGCGGCGACGGGAACGACGAGAACGTCGTGGCGCTGCTGATGCGGCAGCACGGCGAGATCCGGAACCTCTTCGACGAGGTGGAGGCGACCGAGGGCGACACCCGGCGGGACGCCTTCCACCGTCTGGTGCGGTTGCTGGCGGTGCACGAGACCGCCGAGGAGGAGGTGGTCCACCCCTACGCCCGGCGCAGCATCGACGGCGGGGAGGCGGTGGTGGAGGACCGCCTGGCGGAGGAGAGGAAGGCGAAGGAGACGCTGAAGGACATGGAGGACATGGACCCGGACAGCCCGGAGTTCATGCCCCGGCTGGCGGCACTGCGGCACGACGTGGAGTCGCACGCGCGCGCCGAGGAGCGCTACGAGTTCGTCCAGATCAGCCGCAACACCGAACCCGAGCGGCTCCGCACCATGGCGAAGGCGCTCAGGGCGGCGGAGGCGACGGCCCCCACCCGCCCGCATCCCGGCGCGGAGACGGCCGCGGAGAACCTGGCGGTCGGTCCGCTCGTCGCCGTGGCCGACCGCGCCCGGGACGCCGTGCGCAAGGTCATGGGCGGGCACTGAGGGCGGGTGCCGGGCGCGGTACGGCACCCGCGTCCGGCGCCGTACCGCGGCCGGGCCGCCGTCCTCCGGGAGGACGGCGGCCCGGCACATCGGGGGCGTGGGGTCCCGGGGTCAGGTCCGCTGGTGCTCGCGCAGCGACGGGGCCGGGTGCTCGCCCTCGGTGCTCAGCCGGTACTCGCCCCCGAACATCTCCCGGTGCCGGTCGATCACCTGCTCGCTCGGCGGCTCCTCGCCGCCGTGGATCTGCTCCTGCATCCGCTCGAAGCGCTCGTGGGCCTCGCGCACGTAGCCCGCGCCCAGCGTCGTCAGGTCCAGCTGGGTGTCCAGCAGCTCCCGGATGTACCCCTTGTTGGGTTCGAAGGTCAGGACGTTGGGGAGGGCCGGCGCCAGGACCTCCTCGGGTTCACGCCCGTCGTGCCGCCGCATCAGGTCGCAGGCGATGTGCAGGTGCTCCAGCTCCATGTTCAGGTGCAGCTCCCAGATCGCCTTGACCTTCGGGTCGCTCTCCTGCTGCATGAAGGAGTAGTACAGGTAGCACTCGTTGTACTCGTGGTTGACCAGCCGCTCCCACCAGGTCTCGCCCGGGTCCACCAGGGACTCGTAGTGCGTGACGTGCTCCTCCTCGATGAGCCCGATCTCCTGGTAGAGCTGCCGGGCGATCGGCTCCATGTACTGGGGGCCGACGTTCATGTAGAAGTTCATGGTCTGCTGCTCCGCCGACATGATCGTCAGGGCGTGCAGCTTGGACAGCGGGTCGGTCCGCTGCCGGTCGTAGGGCTCGCGGACGTTGTCGGCCGGGTGCCGGTGGTGGTACTTCGTCGGCCGGCCGGGGATGACCTCGGTGAGCTGGTCGACGATCTTCTCGGCCTTGCGGTGTTCGATCATCTCGTACAGGTTCGAGTACCGGTACAGGTGGTCGAAGTCCTCCAGGACACCGAACTGGTACGCCTGCTTGAGGTACGGGTCGGGCTCCATCCGGGCGACCCAGGCGGTGAGGTCGACGGCCACCTGCTCGTAGGCGATCGTCGTCTCCAGCACCGAGGACAGCCCCGGCAGCAGCCAGTTGACGGTCTTCTGCTGCTGCTGCTCGGTGTACCGGACCTCCGCCAGCTTCCGCTTCACCTCCATGTCCGGGCAGACCCGGGCGAAGTGGTGGCTGAACATGATCGCCTCGACCTCGATGCCGTTCATGGTGATGATGCGGCAGCGGGTGTAGGGGTCGGCGTGGTTGGGGTCGATCGGCTCGACGTTCAGTTCGCGCCAGTTGCGGATCTGCCGGTCCAGCGGGATACCGCGCTGTTCCAGGGGGTTGAAGGTCACCTGGGTCCTCCTGCTCGTGTACGGCTGGCCGCGCCCGGCTCGCTGCTCCGGTTCTCCACCGGCCTTCGCCGGCCTCCATCGGTCTTCCCCGTGTCGGGCGCAGGCGCCGGGGTACCCCTGACCCCACCCCCGAAACGGGGCGAACGGGTGCGGCCCGGGCCCGGGACGCGTTTCCGCCGGGAGTCGGCGGGTACCGGCGGGGCGATGAGAACCGACCGGATCACCGACGTGTTCACGCCCCTGACCTGCACCGGGACCCGGAGGGAGAAGGACCATGGCTGACGAGAACGACCCCATCGAGACGGACGAGACCGGGCCGGAACTGAGCGAGGAAGGCGCCACCGCCACCGACGACGAGACCCCTGGCCTCCCGCCCGACGACAGCCCCGCCACCGGTCCCAGTCCGGGTGACTCCGCACTGTCCGGCCCCGACGACCCGGGTGCCGCCCCGGAGGACGCGGGCCTCCCCGACCTGCAGGACGGCGCGCCCGAGCAGGCGTGGACGAACGATCCGCAGCAGATGCCCGTCCCCGGTGAGCGGCCGGTGGCCGCCGAGGAGTGGGGCACCACCTACTCCGAGCAGGTCGAGGGCAAGCCCCTGTCCGACCGGCTGGCCGAGGAGGAGCCCGACGTGGGCCGGGAGGCCGCCTACGGCGCCCCGGCGGACGAGGCGGGCCAGCTCAGCGACGACCCGCTGGAGGACCGGCCCGCCAACCAGGACGTGTTCTCCCACGAGTCCCCGGCCGAGGGGCTGGGACCGGAGGAGACGGCCGTCCACATCGTCGACGACGGCCGCGACATCGGGCAGCTGCGCGGCGAGGAGGACGAGGACCAGACCGGCCCGCCCGAGGGCGTGGGAGAGGTCGGCGAGTCCGGCCGGGGCGAGGGCACCGGAGTGCGTCCGGAAGGAAGGGGAACACGGAACCCGTGAGCGAACTCCCCTCCGACCACGAGTCGTACTGGCTGGCATCCGCCCCCGTCACCCCGGAGACCTCCCACCCGCCGCTGGAACCCGGCAGCGAGACCGACACCGACGTCGTGGTGATCGGCGGCGGCATCGCGGGCCTGTGCACCGCCTGGGAGCTGGCCCGGGCCGGCCGCGGGGTCACCGTGGTCGAGGCCGACCGGATCGCCGCCGGGGTGACGGGGCACACCACCGCCAAGGTCACCGCCCAGCACTCGCTGATCTACGACGAGCTGCGGAGCAAACACGGCGCCGAGGGCGCCCGGCACTACGCGCGATCCCAGCAGGAGGCCCTGGAGCACCTCGTCGCCGTGGTGGGCGAACTGGGCGTCGACTGCGAGCTGGAGCGGGTGGCGGCCTACACCTGGGCCGAGTCCGAGGAACAGGACGAGAAGGTGCGCGCCGAGGCCGAGGCCGCCGCCGAGGCCGGGCTGCCCGCCTCCTACGTCACCGACACCGGACTGCCCTTCCCGGTGCGGGGCGCGGTGCGGGTGGCCGACCAGGCGCAGTTCCACCCCCGCAGGTATCTGCTGGCGCTCGCCGCGGACCTGCTGCGGCGCGGCGGGCGGATCGCCGAACGCACCCGGGTGGTCGGGCTGGAGGAGGGCGAACCGTGCCGGGTGACCGCCGAGAACGGTGCGGTGGTCACCGCGCGCGAGGTGGTCGTCGCCACCCACTACCCGGTCTTCGACCGGGCGATGCTCTTCTCCCGGCTGGAGCCGCACCGGGAGCTGGTCGTCGCCGCCGCGATCCCCGCCGACCAGGACCCGGCCGGGATGTACATCACCCCCGAGGACAACACCCGCTCGGTGCGCACCGCGCCGTACGGTGACGGGCAGCGGCTGCTCATCGTCACCGGCGAGAGCTTCCTGCCCGGCACCGCGGACGTCCCCGAGCGCTTCGCGCGGCTGGCCGGCTGGACGGCCGAGCGCTTCCCCGACGCCCGGATCGTCCACCGCTGGGCCACCCAGGACAACGCCTCCACCGACCGGGTCCCCTACATCGGCCCCTTCCACCCCGGGGCGCGGCACACCTATGTCGCCGCCGGCTTCGGCGGCTGGGGGATGACCAGCGGGGTGCTCGCCGGGCAACTGCTCACCGCGTACCTCACCGAGAGCGAACTGCCGCCGTGGGCCGGCCTGTACGACCCCAGGCGGCTGCCGGGGGTACGCGAGGCCCCGGCACTGCTGGGGCTGCAGGCCACCGTCGCCAAGCACTTCGTCGGCGACCGGCTGGGCGGCTCCACCCATGTGGACTCCGTGGAGGACATCCGGCCCGGGAGCGGCGCCCTGGTGCGGGTCGGCGGCCGGCGCTGCGCCGTCCACCGGGACGCCCAGGGGCGGCTGCACGCCGTCTCGGACCGCTGCACACATCTGGGCTGCCTGGTCCACTTCAACGACGCGGAACTGGCCTGGGAGTGCCCGTGCCACGGCTCGCGCTTCGCTCCCGACGGCTCGGTGCTCCAGGGCCCGGCCGTCCGGCCCCTGGAACGGCGCGATCTCGACGGGGCGGAGGAGGCCGGGGGGACGGAGACGGAGAGCGCCGGGGAGTGAGCGCGGTCCTGGGGGCGGGGCGCCGGGCCGC
>NZ_JAZDCX010000020.1:0-111015 GCF_036323805.1 Streptomyces rubellus | reverse complement strand
CCGTTCGTGGGGACCCCTCCCACCGGCCGCCAGACGCTGCGGGTAGGGTCAGAGGCATCGTTGGCGCGGACTCACGGGAGGTCCAGGGTGGAGGCGCAGGAGACACGTGTCCAGACGGACCGCGTCCTCACCATCCCCAACATTCTCAGCATGGCGCGGCTCGCCGGGGTGCCGGTCTTCCTGTGGCTGATCCTCTGGCCGGAGTTCGGGGGGCCCAACGCCGACGGCTGGGCCCTGCTGGTCCTCGCGCTCAGCGGTGTCAGCGACTACCTGGACGGCAAACTGGCCCGGCGCTGGAACCAGGTCAGTGGTCTCGGCCGGATTCTCGACCCGGCCGCGGACCGGCTGTACATCCTCTCCACCCTGCTGGGTCTGACCTGGCGCGGCATCCTCCCGCTCTGGCTGACCGGGCTGCTCCTGGCGCGTGAGCTCATGCTCCTGATCGCGGTCTGGGTCCTGGACCGGCACGGATACGCGCCTCCACAGGTCAACTTCCTCGGAAAAGCTGCAACCTTCAACCTCATGTACGCCTTCCCGCTGCTGTTGCTCAGTGACGGAAGCGGATGGATTCCGTCACTGGCAGCTATTTTCGGATGGGCTTTCGCGGGCTGGGGTACAACTCTGTACTGGTGGGCAGGACTCCTCTACGTGGTCCAAGTCCGCCGACTTGTCAGGGCGGATGCCACTGCCGACTGAGCCCTGGCTCCCGATGTCGTGGGCCGGGCGGTCCTTCAGTGAATCGCGGGCCCCCCGACGGGGCGTGGTCGGCATGAATGTCGTCTCTTCAAGGAGGACGCTTCCGACATGAAGGCCGTTGTAATGGCCGGCGGCGAAGGCACTCGTCTTCGTCCCATGACCGCGAGTATGCCCAAGCCGCTGCTGCCGGTGGCCAACAGGCCCATCATGGAGCACGTGCTGAGGCTGCTCAAGCGGCACGGTCTCACCGAGACCGTGGTGACCGTGCAGTTCCTGGCCTCACTGGTCAAGAACTACTTCGGTGACGGCGAGGAGCTCGGTATGGAGCTCACCTACGCCAACGAGGAAAAGCCGCTCGGTACCGCCGGCAGTGTCAAGAACGCAGAGGAAGCCCTGAAGGACGATTCTTTCCTCGTCATTTCCGGTGACGCCCTCACGGACTTCGACCTGACCGAACTCATCGATTTCCACCGTGAGCGCGGGGCGCTCGTGACCGTGTGCCTCACGCGGGTGCCGAACCCGCTGGAGTTCGGTATCACCATCGTTGACGAAGACGGGAAGGTGGAACGGTTCCTGGAGAAGCCCACCTGGGGACAGGTGTTCTCCGACACCGTCAACACCGGTATCTACGTCATGGAGCCGGAGGTCTTCGACTACGTCGATCCCGACGTTCCCGTCGACTGGTCGGGTGATGTCTTCCCGCAGTTGATGAAGGAAGGCAAGCCGATCTACGGCTATATCGCCGAGGGCTACTGGGAGGACGTCGGTACCCACGAGAGCTACGTCAAGGCCCAGGCCGACGTGCTGGAGGGGAAGGTCGACGTCGACATCGACGGCTTCGAGATCTCCCCGGGCGTCTGGATCGCGGAGGGAGCCGAGGTCCACCCCGATGCCGTACTGCGCGGTCCGCTGTACGTCGGGGACTACGCCAAGGTCGAGGCCGGGGCCGAACTGCGCGAGCACACCGTCATCGGTTCCAACGTGGTCGTCAAGAGCGGGGCCTTCCTGCACAGAGCAGTGGTCCACGACAACGTCTACATCGGCCCGCAGTCCAACCTGCGCGGCTGCGTCATCGGCAAGAACACCGATGTGATGCGGGCCGCCCGGATCGAGGACGGGGCGGTCATCGGCGACGAGTGCCTGGTGGGCGAGGAGTCCATCGTCCAGGGCAACGTCCGGGTCTACCCCTTCAAGACCGTCGAGGCGGGCGCGTTCGTCAACACCTCGGTCATCTGGGAGTCCCGGGGCCAGGCTCATCTGTTCGGCGCCCGCGGCGTCTCCGGCATCCTCAATGTCGAGATCACCCCGGAGCTGGCCGTGCGGCTCGCCGGCGCGTACGCCACCACCCTGAAGAAGGGCGCGACCGTCACCACGGCCCGTGACCACTCCCGTGGCGCGCGAGCGCTCAAGCGTGCGGTGATCTCGGCCCTTCAGACGAGCGCCATCGACGTGCGCGACCTGGAGAACGTGCCGCTGCCGGTGGCCCGTCAGCAGACCGCGCGGGGAAGCGCCGGCGGCATCATGATCCGTACGACACCGGGGGTACCGGACTCCGTCGACATCATGTTCTTCGACGAGCGCGGTGCCGACCTCTCCCAGGCGAGCCAGCGCAAGCTCGACCGCGTCTACGCACGTCAGGAGTACCGCAGGGCGTTCCCCGGCGAGATCGGCGACCTGAGCTTCCCGGCGAGCGTGTTCGACTCCTACACGGGGACGCTGCTGCGCGCGGTCGACACCACCGGTGTCGCCGAGTCCGGCCTCAAGGTCGTGGTGGACGCCTCCAACGGCAGCGCCGGTCTCGTCCTGCCCAGTCTGCTCGGCCGGCTCGGGGTCGACTCGCTGACGATCAACCCCGGTCTCGACGAGTCCCGGCCCACCGAGTCGGGGGAGGCCCGCCGCTCCGGGCTGGTGCGGCTGGGAGAGATCGTCGCCTCGGCCCGGGCGGCCTTCGGCGTCCGGTTCGATCCCGTGGGCGAGCGGCTCTCCCTGGTCGACGAGCGCGGCAGGATCATCGAGGACCAGCGTGCCCTGCTGGTGATGCTCGATCTGATCGCGGCCGAGCGGCGCAGCGGCCGGGTCGCCCTGCCGGTGACCACGACCCGTATCGCCGAGCAGGTGGCCGCGTACCACGGCACCCAGGTGGAGTGGACCACGACCTCGCCGGACGACCTCACCAGGGTCTGCCGGGACGACACGACGGTCTTCGGCGGCGATGGGCGGGGCGGGTTCATCGTGCCGGAGTTCAGCAGTGTCTTCGACGGCACGGCGGCCTTCGTACGGCTGCTCGGACTCGTCGCCCGGACCCAGCTCACGCTGAGCCAGATCGACGCCCGTATTCCGCAGGCTCATGTGCTGCGCCGTGACCTGGCCACGCCCTGGGCGGTCAAGGGCCTGGTGATGCGGCGGGTCGTCGAGGAGGCGGGGGAGCGTTTCGTCGACACGACCGACGGAGTGCGTGTCGTGGAGTCCGACGGCCGCTGGGTCATGGTCCTGCCGGACCCGGCCGAGGCGGTCACGCACCTGTGGGCGGAGGGCCCCGACGACGCCTCCGCGCAGACGCTGCTCGACGAGTGGTCGTCGGTGGTCGACAGCGCCGGACGCTGACGGCGCGGAGCCGGAACGGGCCGAACGGGGCCTGTGGAGTGTCCCGCCGGGCACTCCACAGGCCCCGTTCGGTGGCGGGGGACCGGACGTGCGACGATGTGCGGCATGTCGCAGCAGCACCCCGTACGGAGTACACCCTCGCGGCCTGCGCGACCCGACGCCTCCATGTCGTTGCTGACCAACGTGATGGAGCACAGCCTCGACGACGGCTACGCGGAGGCGGCCGCCCGCCGGAGCGCCCAGGGGCGGTCCGGCACGCCCCGTACCCTGCGCGCCAGGCTGTGGCTGGCGGCGGGCCTGGTCCTGGCCGCCCTGGTGGTCACGGTGGGAGCGGCCCAGGCGCGTTACGAGGCCCCCACGGAGGCCAGGGAGCGGCAGGGGCTGATCGACCGCATCGAGAAGGGCGGTCAGGACGCCGACGACCTCCAGCGGAGCGTGGACGAGTTGCGCGGGAAGGTCGCGGCGATGCAGCGCGAGGCCCTGCGGAGGCACGGCGGGGACCGGAGCGAACTGGTGGCCCTGCTGGCCGGTGCGGTACCGGTCGAGGGACCGGGGATCGAACTGGTCGTCGACGACGCGGAGGACACCGGAACGGGTGAGGGCGGCGGTCCGCGGCAGAGTACCGGCTTCGCCGACACCGGCCGGGTACGGGACCGGGATCTGCAGCGCGTGGTCAACGGCCTGTGGGAGTCGGGGGCCGAGGCGATCTCGGTCAACGGCCAGCGACTGACCGCCCTGTCGGCGATCCGTGCCGCCGGTGACGCCATACTCGTCGACAACAAACCGCTGGTGCCGCCGTACACGCTGCTCGCGGTCGGGGACGGGGAGCGGTTGAGCGCCGAGTTCCAGAACAGCGGCGACGGCCGGTATCTGGATGCGCTGCAGGACAACTACGACATCCGAACCGGCATCTCGGTGAAGGACAGGGTACGGCTGCCCGCCGCGCCCGGCCTGACCGTTCGCACCGCCGAACCCGTGAAGACAGGAGAGAACAGCACATCGTGATCGCCGTACTGGGCCTCATCGTGGGAGTCGTGGCCGGGCTCGTGGTCCGGCCCGTGGTGCCGACGGTCGTCGAGCCCTATCTGCCGATCGCCGTCGTGGCGGCGCTGGACGCGGTGTTCGGCGGGCTGCGGGCGATGCTGGACGGCATCTTCGACGACAAGGTGTTCGTCGTGTCGTTCCTGTCCAACGTGGTGGTGGCCGCCCTGATCGTGTTCCTCGGCGACAAGCTGGGCGTCGGCGCGCAGCTGTCGACCGGTGTCGTGGTGGTGCTGGGCATCCGTATCTTCTCCAACGCCGCCGCCATCCGGCGGCACGTGTTCCGGGCGTGAGCGGGCGATGAGCGACGACAGGACACCGGGCGGGAACCCGGAGGCGGAAGAGGAGTGGGGCGGGGCCCCGGTTCCGGCAGAGGCCCGGGAGGGCGCCTCGGAGCCGGTGGAGCCCGCGCCGACCGGGCGGGAGCGGCTGGCCCGCGGGCTGTGGCCGCCGCGGGTGAACCGCAACCAGCTCACCGTCGCCCTCCTGCTCTTCGTACTCGGGCTGGGACTGGCCGTCCAGGTCCGTTCCACCAGCGAGAACAGCCCGCTGCGGGGCGCCCGCCAGGAGGACCTGGTGCGGATCCTCGACGAGGTGGACAGCCGCACCGAGCGGCTGGAGGCCGAGAAGCGGAAACTGGAGAACCAGCGGTCGGAGCTGGAGAACAGCTCGGACCAGGCGGAGGAGGCCCGACGGCAGACCCGGGAGCGGGCCCGGCAACTGGGCGTGCTGGCGGGCACGGTCGCGGCCGAGGGGCCGGGCATCCGGATGACGGTGGACGACCCGGCGGGCGCGGTGAAGCCGCACATGCTGCTGGACGCCGTCCAGGAGCTCCGTGCCGCGGGAGCCGAGGCGATCGAGGTCAACGATGTACGGGTGGTGGCGAGCACCCACTTCACGGACAGCGACGACGGCATCAGGATCGATGGCCGGGAGGTGTCCGCACCGTATCGTTTCGAGGTCATCGGCGAGCCCAAGGACATCGAGCCCGCTCTCAACATCCCGGGCGGTGTCGTCCAGACGATGGAGAAGGAGCAGGCCACCGTGTCCATCACCCGTTCAGAGAAGATCGTTGTGGATGCCTTGCGGTCGGCGGAGCGGCCTGACTACGCTCAGTCGCCGTCACAGTGAGCCGAGATGGGAGAAACTGGGGGTCGGCGGGCTTGCCGATCGAGGAGTAAGGGAAACTGTCCGAAGGCCGGGGACGTTGTCAGTACGTCCGGTCCGGCCACTGTGAGTATCGAGGGTCTGTCCTGCCCCACGGGCGGGTCTGTTTCGTGCGAGGGGAATCGCCCGTGAGTTTTCTTGCGAAGTTGTTCGGCAAGCGCCAGGACGCCGGCGAGGGCGCCCGGCACCGTGCGCCGCGGGGCGGCGGGAGTGCCGAGGAGCCCGGGCGTCCGCTCTTCCGGGACGAGGTCGCCGACGGCGGCAATTCGAGTGGTCACGGCCCTGCCTCTGTTGACCGGGGGGCGTCCGGCCGCATAGGTTCCGAGGCACCGCCGGCCTCGAGTACGGGTGGAGGAGCTGACTTGCCGGTCTGTGCGAGGTGCGGAAGCCGCGCTGCGGAGGCGAGCCGCTTCTGCTCCAACTGCGGGGCCCCGCTGCGCGGCGGTGCTCCCGCTGCCGAGCGTTCCTCGGAGACGACCTCCACCATCTCGATCTCGGGTCTGGAGGCGTACGAGGCCGAGATGACGGGGCAGACCACTCCGCCGCTCTCCCCGGAGGCGCAGGCGGCCGTGGACGCCCTGCCGATGGGGTCGGCGCTGCTGGTGGTGCGCCGCGGTCCCAACTCCGGCAGCCGCTTCCTGCTGGACAGCGAGCTGACGACGGCGGGACGGCACCCCCAGAGCGACATCTTCCTCGACGACGTGACCGTCTCCCGGCGCCATGTGGAGTTCCGGCGCGGCCCGGACGGCCGGTTCACCGTCTCCGACGTCGGCAGCCTCAACGGCACATATGTCAACCGTGAACGGATCGACTCGTTCGTGCTCAACAACGGCGACGAGGTGCAGATCGGCAAGTACCGGCTGGTCTTCTTCGCGAGCAAGCGGACCGTCTGACCTTCTCGGGGACCTCCCATGCTGCAACCACGGACCGGCGGTGCCCCCCGGGGCACCGCCGAGGAAAGCGGCCGGCCGGGCGCCGCGGGCACGATGAGCATCGGCTCCGTGCTCAACCTGCTGCGGGACGAGTTCCCCGAGGTGACCATCTCCAAGATCCGTTTTCTGGAGTCCGAGGGGCTGGTGGAGCCCCGGCGCACTCCCTCGGGCTACCGCAAGTTCGGGACGGCGGACGTGGAGCGGCTGCGCCGGGTGCTGCGGCTGCAGCGCGACCACTACCTTCCGCTGCGGGTCATCCGGGAGCAGCTCGACGCACTCGACCGGGGCGAGGAGATCAGGCTTCCCGGTCCGGCGCGGCCGTCCGGTCCGCCGGAGGGGTTCGCCGTCCCGGCCACCGGGGCGTCCGGCCCGCAGACCGCCGCCGACCCCGCCGGTCCCGGTCCGGCGCGGATGGGGCGGGCGGAGCTCCTGGCCGCCGCGGAGGTGGCGGAGGAGCAGCTCGCGGAGTGGGAGTCGTACGGCCTGGTCGGGCCCGCGGGGAGCGGCGGGTACGAGCCCGGGACGGTCGGTGTCGTCCGGATCCTCGCGGACCTGGGGCGGCATGGCCTGGAACCCCGCCATCTGCGGGCGGTGAAGGCCTCGGCCGAGCGGACGGCGGGGCTGGTCGAACAGGTGGTCGCGCCGCTGCGGCGGCACCGGAATCCGCAGACCAGGGCACATGCGGAGACCACGGCCCGGGAGCTGGCGGCGCTGGCGGTGCGGCTGCACGCGGCCCTGGTGCAGTCCGCGCTGCGGACGCGGCTCCACTGAGATGCCGGGGTGCCCGACTACCCAAAGAGGGCACGCACGTCCTAGGGTTGCTGTGTGAACGAGCTCGACGTTGTGGGTGTCAGGGTGGAAATGCCCTCCAATCAGCCGATCGTTCTCCTGCGAGAGGTGGGAGGCGACCGGTACCTTCCCATCTGGATCGGACCGGGGGAGGCGACCGCGATCGCCTTCGCCCAGCAGGGCATGACGCCTGCCCGCCCGCTGACCCACGATCTGTTCAAGGACGTGCTGGAGGCGGTCGGCCAGGAGCTCACCGCCGTACGGATCACCGATCTCAGAGAAGGTGTCTTCTACGCCGAGCTGGTCTTCGCCAGCGGGGTGGAGGTGAGCGCGCGGCCGTCCGACGCCATAGCACTGGCGCTGCGCACGGGTACGCCGATCTACGGCAGCGACGGGGTGCTGGACGACGCGGGGATCGCGATCCCGGACGAGCAGGAGGACGAGGTGGAGAAGTTCCGCGAGTTCCTCGACCAGATCTCGCCGGAGGACTTCGGGAGCAGCAACCAGTGAGTCCTTCGGGTGCCGTCCGCATCAGCGCATTCGGGCACCCCTTCCCGGGCTGAGGACACGCGAAACCACTCCTTGGGTGATTATCACTCGGCGTGCCGAGTGTGGCGATCGTTGACGCACCCCGAGTGACTGCCTACCGTCGATTGGGCAGGTCCCGGGCCCATCCACGGGACGTGAAGGACGGAGGGTCGGCGTGAGAAGCACCGGCGAGGGCAGGGCGACGGGCGAACCGTATCCGTTGCGCGGGTCCTCCGTACGGCCCCCCGCGCTACCCGCCGCCGCGGCCGGGGAGAGCGCCGCCGAGCGGCTCGGATACCGTGGCCCCACGGTGTGCGCGGCCGCCGGGATCACCTATCGGCAGCTGGACTACTGGGCCCGTACGGGGCTGGTGGAGCCGAGCGTCCGCCCGGCCTACGGCTCGGGTACCCAGCGGCTCTACAGCTTCCGCGACGTGGTCGTCCTCAAGATCGTCAAGCGGCTCCTGGACGCCGGGGTCTCCCTGCAGAACATCCGTACGGCCGTGCGGCACCTGCGCTCGCGCGGATACGCCGACCTGGCGCAGATGACGCTCATGAGCGACGGGGCGACGGTCTACGAGTGCTCCTCGCCCGACGAGGTCGTCGACCTCCTCCAGGGCGGCCAGGGCGTCTTCGGGATCGCGGTCGGGGTGGTGTGGCGCGACGTCGAGACGGCCCTGTCCCAGCTGCACGCCGAGCGGGTCGACACCGGTGAGACGATCGTCGGCGACAACCCCGCCGACGAACTGGCGCGGCGCCGCAACCGGGCGGGCTGACAGGGCGGCCGTCCCCGCCGAGCGGCGGCGGGGACGGCCCCGCCGGGAACGGTGTGTCGCGGTTGTCAGCGGCGTGGGGCAGCATCGTCGTGTGAGAGGGACACCGGCGATCCTGCACCTGGACATGGACGCGTTCTACGCCGCCGTGGAACAGGCGGCCAAGCCCAGCCTGCGCGGGAAGCCCGTGGTCGTCGGCGGCCTCGGTCCGCGCGGGGTGGTCGCCACCGCCTCGTACGAGGCGCGTCCGTTCGGGGTGCACTCGGCGATGCCGATGGCCCAGGCCCGCCGGCTGTGCCCGAACGCCGCCTACCTCACCCCCCGCTTCGGTCTCTACCGCCAGGTGAGCGATGTGGTGATGGGACTGCTGCGCGCACTGTCCCCGCTGGTCGAGCCGCTGAGTCTGGACGAGGCGTTCGTGGACCTCCGGGCGGGCGGGCAGGCGGTGGAGTCGGCCGACGACGCCCGTGCCGTCGGCGAGCGGCTGCGCCGGGACATCCGGGCCGCGACCGGGCTCAGCGGCTCGGTCGGGCTGGCCGGCTCCAAGATGCTCGCCAAGGTCGCCTCCGAGCGGGCCAAGCCCGACGGCCTGGTGGTGATCCGGCCCGGCACCGAGCGCGCACTGCTGGCGCCGATGCCGTCCCGCACGCTGCCGGGGGTGGGCCCCGCCACCGCCCAGACGCTGCGCCGTTCCGGCATCACCACCGTCGGCGAGATCGCCGGGGCGGGGGAGGCGGAGCTGGTACGGCTGCTGGGGAAGGCGCACGGTACGGCGCTGTACGCGATGGCGCGGGGGATCGACGAGCGGCCGGTGGTGGCCGACCGGGACGCCAAGTCGGTGTCCGTGGAGGACACCTTCGACACCGACCTCACCGACCGGGCCCGGGTCCGGTCGGAGATCGGCCGGCTCGCCGACCGCTGTGTCGAGCGGCTGCGGGCGTCGGGACGCTCCGGGCGCACGGTGGTGGTCAAGGTGCGGAACTACGACTTCTCCACCCTGACCCGCTCGGAGACGCTGCGCGGCCCCACCGACGATCCGGCGGTCGTGCGGGAGGCCGCCGCCCGGCTCATCGAGGGCGTGGACACCACCGCCGGGGTGCGGCTGCTGGGGGTCGGGGTGAGCGGACTGGCCGACTTCACCCAGGAGGACCTGTTCGCCCAGGCCGTCACCGGCCGGTCCGCGGAACCGCCGCGCTCCGTACCGGCCGGGCCGGAGAGCCCGGACGGCGCAGTCGGCCCGGACGGGGGGACGGCGGTCGTACGGCGCTGGCTGCCCGGGCTGGACGCCCGGCACGCGCGGTACGGGCCCGGCTGGGTCCAGGGCAGCGGTCTGGGGCGGGTGACGGTGCGGTTCGAGCGGCCCGGCTCGCCGCCCGGCCGGGTGCGCACCTTCGCGGTCGACGACCCGGAGCTGGAGCCCTCCGACCCCCTGCCGCTGCCGGGCGGTCAGCTTCCCGAGCCGGCGATCCGCCCGAAGGTCATGTCGTCGTCGGACCCGGACGGGCCCACCCCCGGCACATCCAGCCCGTAGTGGTGGTACAGCCGCAGTTCCTGCGCGGGGGAGAGGTGGCGGCCCACCCCGAAGTCCGGGGCCTCCCTGACCAGGGAGCGTTCGAAGGGCACGCGCAGCGCGCCGTCCGCCACCTCGCTGGGCTCCAGGGGGACGAAGGCGTCGCGGCTGAAGAGCCCGGTGCGCACCGCGGCCCACTCCGGTACGCCGGTGGCGTCGTCGAGATAGACCTCGTCCACGATGCCTATCTTCCGCCCGTCACGGTCGAACGCCTTGAGCCCTATCAGGTCCCGTGGATCGATGCCGGTCTGCATGGTTCCTCCAACTGCTCTCATCCGTCGCGCCTGCTCGGAAACGGACGCTACAAACAAAGAAAGGGCATACGCCGCGGATCGGCCACTCGACGGCGGGTTGAGCGGCGCGGCCCGGACACACCCGCGCTGGTACGCTCGGAAGTGGCTGTCGACCCCGAGCGGGAGAGTCCTCCGGCACACAGCGCCGGAGGCGCCGAAGGAGCAACTCCTCCCCGGAATCTCTCAGGCTCACGTACCGCGCGGGTGAGGTCACTCTGGAAAGCAGGGCGGGCCGCGGGCGCACAGCTCGGCAGCCCCTCCTCACCGACGGTGAAAACCGGCCCCGCGGGACCGGTGAAGCTCTCAGGTCGAGATGACAGAGGGGGAGGCCGACAGGGCGCCGCACCGTGGCGCCCCCAGCAGGTCGCGCAGAACAGCCGCAGACCAGGAGGCCTCCGCAGATGACAGAGAACCGCAGCCCCCGCACCCTCCCGCTCGCCGAGCTGGAGCACGGCACCCCCTTCGAGGAGCGTCACATCGGCCCCGACGCCGGGGAGCGGGCCAAGATGCTCGCCCAGGTCGGCTACGGATCACTGGACGAACTGACCGCCGCCGCCGTCCCCGAGGTCATCCGGAGCACCGAGGCGCTGGACCTGCCCGCCGCCCGCGGCGAGGCGGAGGTGCTGGCCGAACTGCGCTCCCTGGCCGCCCGCAACCAGGTGCTGCACTCCATGATCGGCCTGGGCTACCACGGCACCTTCACCCCGCCGGTCATCATGCGCAACGTGCTGGAGAACCCGGCCTGGTACACCGCCTACACCCCCTACCAGCCGGAGATCTCCCAGGGACGGCTGGAGGCGCTGCTGAACTTCCAGACCGTGGTCGCGGACCTGACCGGGCTGCCCACCGCCGGCGCCTCGCTGCTGGACGAGGCCACCGCCGCGGCCGAGGCCATGGCCCTGTCCCGGCGGGTCGGCAAGGTCAAGGAGGGCGTCTTCCTGGTCGACGCCGACTGCCTGCCGCAGACGGTCGCCGTCCTGGAGACCCGCGCCGAGCCCACCGGCGTCGAGGTCGTCGTCGCCGACCTGTCCGACGGCATCCCCGCCGAGGCCGCCGAGCGCGGTGTCTTCGGCGTGCTGCTGCAGTACCCGGGCGCCTCGGGAGCCGTACGCGACCCGCGCGGCGTCGTCGAGCGGGCCCACGAGCTGGGCGCGGTCGTCACCGTCGCCGCCGACCTGCTGGCCCTGACCCTGCTGACCCCGCCCGGCGAACTGGGCGCCGACATCGCGGTGGGCACCACCCAGCGCCTCGGCGTGCCGATGGGCTTCGGCGGCCCGCACGCCGGATACATGGCGGTGCGCCAGGAGTACGCGCGCAACCTGCCCGGCCGGCTGGTGGGCGTCTCGGTGGACGCCGACGGCGCCACCGCGTACCGGCTGGCCCTGCAGACCCGCGAGCAGCACATCCGCCGGGAGCGGGCCACCAGCAACATCTGCACCGCCCAGGTGCTGCTCGCCGTGATGGCCTCGATGTACGCCGTCCACCACGGCCCCGACGGGCTGGCCGCCATCGCCCGCCGCACCCACCGGTACGCCGCCGTCCTGGCGGCCGGGCTGCGCGAGGGCGGTGTCGAGGTGGTGCACGACGCGTTCTTCGACACGGTCACCGCGCGGGTGCCGGGCCGGGCCGCCGAGGTCGTCGCCGCCGCCCGGGAGGCCGGGATCAACCTGCGGCTGACCGACGCCGACCACGTCGGCGTCGCCTGCGACGAGACCACCCGCCGCGAGCACCTGGCCGCCGTGTGGGAGGCCTTCGGGGTGCCGGCCCGCCGGGCGGACATCGACGGGCTGGACGCCGCCGCCGGGGAGGTCCTGCCCGCCGGGCTGCTGCGCGAGAGCGACTACCTGACCCATCCGGTCTTCCACAGGCACCGCTCCGAGACCTCGATGCTGCGCTATCTGCGCCGTCTCGCCGACCGGGACTACGCACTGGACCGCGGCATGATCCCGCTGGGCTCGTGCACGATGAAGCTGAACGCCACCACCGAGATGGAGCCGGTCACCTGGCCGGAGTTCGGCAACCTGCACCCGTTCGCGCCGGCCGAGCAGGCCGAGGGATACCTGACGCTGATCCGCGAGCTGGAGGAGCGGCTGGCGGAGGTCACCGGCTACGACAAGGTCTCCCTCCAGCCCAACGCCGGGTCGCAGGGCGAACTGGCGGGCCTGCTGGCGGTACGGGCGTACCACCGGGCGAACGGCGAGACGGGCCGCACCGTCTGCCTCATCCCGTCCTCCGCGCACGGCACCAACGCCGCCAGCGCCGTGATGGCCGGCATGAAGGTCGTGGTGGTGCGGACCGGCGAGAACGGCGACGTGGACATCGAGGACCTGCGCGCCAAGATCGACAGGCACCGCGCGGAGCTCGCGGTCCTGATGGTCACCTACCCCTCCACCCACGGGGTGTTCGAGGAGCACATCACCGACATCTGCGCGGCCGTCCACGACGCCGGCGGCCAGGTCTACGTCGACGGCGCCAACCTCAACGCGCTGGTCGGCCTGGCGAAGCCGGGGAGGTTCGGCGCGGACGTGTCCCATCTGAACCTGCACAAGACCTTCTGCATCCCGCACGGCGGCGGCGGCCCGGGCGTCGGCCCGGTCGCGGTCCGCGCCCACCTGGCGCCCCATCTGCCGAACCACCCGCTCCAGCCCGCCGCCGGCCCGGAGACGGGCGTGGGTCCGGTCTCGGCCGCGCCGTGGGGTTCGGCGGGCATCCTGCCGATCTCCTGGGCCTATCTGCGGCTGATGGGCGCCGACGGGCTGCGCCGCGCCACCCAGGTGGCGGTGCTGGGCGCCAACTACGTCGCCAGGCGCCTGGAGCCGCACTACCCGGTGCTCTACACCGGCCCGGACGGGCTGGTGGCGCACGAGTGCGTCATCGACGTCCGCCCGCTGACGAAGGCCACCGGCGTCAGCATCGACGATGTCGCCAAACGGCTGATCGACTACGGCTTCCACGCCCCGACGATGTCCTTCCCCGTGGCCGGCACGCTGATGATCGAGCCCACCGAGAGCGAGGACCTGGCGGAGCTGGACCGCTTCTGCGACGCGATGATCGCGATCCGGGCCGAGATCGAGAAGGTCGCCACGGGCGAGTGGAGCGCGGAGGACAACCCGCTGCGCAACGCCCCGCACACGGCGGCGCAGCTCGGCGGCGAGTGGGAGCACCCCTACGGGCGGCGGGAGGCGGCCTTCCCGGCCGGTGTCGCGGCCGCCGACAAGTACTGGCCGCCGGTGCGGCGCGTCGACGGCGCCCACGGCGACCGCAACCTGTTCTGCTCGTGCCCGCCGCTGGCGGAGCACGACGGCTGAGCCGGGCCGCGGACGCGGCAGGGGCTCCCTCGAACCAGCCCGGTGGGGGAGTCTCCCGCCGCGTCCCGGCGCGGTGCCGCGGAACGGCCGGCGGGCCCTGTCTCAGGCGGCCGTCGTGATCCGCCCGGCATCCTGCGGCCGGTGCGGCGCGATGACCCGGCCGTCCGGCAGCAGCTCGCCGGTGTCCTCGAAGAGCAGGACGCCGTTGCACAGCAGACTCCAGCCCTGTTCCGGGAAGTGCGCCACGAGGTGGGCGGCCTCACGGTCGGGTGAGTCTGCCGAGGGACAGGTGGGTTGATGCTGGCACATGATGGAGTTCTTTCGCTGCGGTGTGGTGATGCTGCGGCTCGGCGTGTGATCCATGCCGCCCCCCGTATCCAGTCGGTCGGTTCCCCAGTGTCACCCCGCGGCCGGAAATTCCGCAGGGTTTTCGGTGCGGCTCCCCCCGCTTTTCGAGGACGCCGCTCCGCAGTGCATGGTTGCACATCCAGGGGTCATCCTTTCGGGTGATATTGCCGCTCCGGAGGACTAGTTATTCACGGGGGCGGACACACCGGCGCCCCGCGGTCGGCGGACCGCGGGGCGCCGGTGCGCGCGTGTGCCGGAGCTCCTCAGGCCGGTGTGCCCAGCAGGGGCGAGGGGACCAGCCGGCGGGACATCAGCGGCAGCAGACCGTCCACGCGCTGCGGGCGGTGCGCGGCGATCCCGGGCGGTGCCGGGGCCAGCGGCACCAGCAGGTCCGCGGGGGCGGGGGTGCCGTCCGCCGCGTCGGCCTCGGTGTCGGAGTGCAGCCACAGCGTCAGCATGTACAGCTCGGGTACGGACAGCAGCCGCGGCTGGTACGTCGTCGGCAGCGCCTCGGCGCGGCGCAGCGCCTTCTCGGTGGAGGCGACGAACGGGCCCTCGCAGAAGTGCGAGAACGCCCAGCCGTCCGCGGTGGGCTTCGCCTCGGCGGCGCCCAGCGGGCCGTGCGTGTCGCACAGCAGGAAGCGCCAGCCGGCCAGTCGGGTGGCGGGCGGGCCAGACGAGGAGGTGATCCCGTCCAGTACGTGGAGGGGCAGGGGGAGCTCGGGGCGTACGGCGCCCGTCCCGGCCGAGGGACCGCAACGGGCGAGGCCGCCGCCAGGACCGGTGAGGGAACCGAGGGCCGCGTGCACACTGCGCAGAGCGGGTGCCGGGGCCGGGTGGACACGCAGGGGCATGATGGGTCGCCTCTCGCTCAGAAGACACGGTGCTGCTCGGCTGGCGCGGACGGCGCTGTCTGCGTACGGAAAGGCCACGAAGAGGGCCGGGAGGGTTTCGGCAGACCGGCGGCTCCCGGGCGGGATGCCTCGTCCGGTCCGCTTCGGGGAGTTTATACGACGGGTGTTCGGCCGGTGTTTCGACTAGCTGTCTCGCATGTTACCGGCAAGCGGGCATCAGGACATTTTTCAGGGGTATTTCACCTGCGGATCTCCGGGTGAGAAGTCGCTGACCTGGCAACTGATTGGTTATGCGGTCGGCTGTATCTCTTCGGTATTTCTGATGGGTGAGCAATCGAATGCTCACCGCCACCGTATGCCCGTCACCGTATGCCCCGGGAATGTGCCCGCCGAAAAGCCTCACCACAGCTTACCGTTCCCCGCCGTCCCATGAGGCGTTATCTCTCGCATCCGCGGGGCATCATCCGGTCACGGTGCACTCGAGGAGGGACGCTTCGATGGGCGAGAAGGTCGCGGCCGGCGGGTTCGACCTGGCCGACCGCCAGCGCTACCGGGACAAGCTCCACCGGTGTCTGGAAGGGCTGGCGCGGCTGCTGGCCGAGCAGCGCTTCGAGGGGCCCCGCGATCTCATGGGGCTGGAGATCGAGCTGAACCTCGCGGACGCCGACGGAATGCCCCGGATGATGAACACCGAGGTGCTGGAGCGCATCGCCAGCCGGGACTTCCAGACGGAGCTGGGCCAGTTCAACCTGGAGGTGAACATCCTCCCGCACCGGCTCTCGGGCCGGGTGCTGGACCAGCTCGCCGAGGAACTGCGCACCGGGCTGGCGTACGCGGACCGCAAGGCCGGCGAGGTGGACGCGCGGATCGTCATGATCGGCATCCTGCCGACCCTGACCGGGGACGACCTGGTCTCGGCGAACCTCACCGCCGTCGACCGCTACACCCTGCTGAACGACCAGGTGATGGCCAGCCGCGGCGAGGAGGTCCTCCTGGACATCGAGGGCGTGGAGCGGCTGAGGTACACCTCGTCCTCCATCGCCCCCGAGGCCGCCTGCACCTCGGTGCAGCTGCACCTGCAGGTGACGCCGGACCGCTTCGCGGACGTGTGGAACGCCGCGCAGGCCGTCTCGGCGGTCCAGGTCGCGGTGGGGGCGAACTCGCCCTTCCTGTTCGGCCGCGAACTGTGGCGGGAGTCCCGTCCGCCGCTCTTCCAGCAGGCCACCGACACCAGGCCGCCCGAGCTGATCGCACAGGGGGTGCGGCCGCGTACCTGGTTCGGGGAGCGGTGGATCTCCTCGGCGTACGAGCTGTTCGAGGAGAACGTCCGGTACTTCCCGGCCCTGCTGCCCGTCCGCGACGAGGAGGACCCGCTCCGCACCCTGGACGGCGGCGGCGTCCCGAAGCTGGCCGAGCTGACCCTGCACAACGGCACCGTCTACCGCTGGAACCGGCCCGTGTACGCCGTCGCGGACGGGGTGCCGCATCTGCGGGTGGAGAACCGGGTTCTGCCCGCCGGGCCCACCGTCACCGACGTCCTGGCCAACACCGCCCTGTACTACGGCCTGGTGCGCGCGCTGGCCGACGACCCGCGCCCGGTGTGGACGAGGATGCCGTTCTCCGCGGCCGCCGAGAACTTCGACAACGCCTGCCGGCACGGCATGGACGCCCGGCTGTGGTGGCCCCGCTCCGGCCGCGGCGGCTCGCCGGCGGCCGTGCCCGTGGACCGGCTGGTGCTGGACGAACTGCTGCCGCTGGCCGCCGAGGGGCTGGATGCCTGGGGCATCGAGCCCGGCGACCGGGACCGCTACCTGTCGGTCATCGAGGAGCGCTGCCGCCGCCGGGTCAACGGCGCCTCCTGGCAGGCCGCCACCTACCACCGGGCGCTGGAGGGCGGACTGGACCGCGAGAAGTCCCTGGCGGCGACGGTGCGGCGCTACTGCGAGCTGGTCCGTACCGGGGAGCCGGTGCACGGCTGGCCGATCGGGCCGTAGCCGTAGCCGCAGCCGGCCGGGGCAGGGCGGCTGCCGACCCGCCCTGCCCCGGTCTGCCCGGCCTGACCCCGCACCCCGCCGAGGGGCCGCCGCCGCGTGCCCGAAGCCGTCGGGCAAGCTGGGACCTCCCGGCCGGACGCGATGCCGGCGGGGCAGGACGGCTGAGCGGGAGGCGGAGTGCGAGCGGACGTGCGGGGCGGGGAACACGGCCGGGGACCCGGTGGGGAGCCGGCCGGAGGCGGCGTGCCGCCGCGCCGGGTGCTGGGGCGTGAGACGCTGCTCGTCCTGGCGCTGTCGCTGGGCGCCAGCGGACTGTCGGCGCTCATCAGCTTCGTCGGCTCGCTGACCAGGCCCGGTGGCCTGAAGGACCAGGCGGCCCGGCTCAACTCCTCGTACGCTCCCGACCGCCCCTGGCTCGACCTGGTCTGGCAGCTGTTCGGGATCGCCACCGCCCTGGTGCCGGTGCTGCTCGTCGCCCATCTGCTGACCCGCGAGGGGCCGGGCGGCCTCGGCGGCCCGGGACTGCGGGGGATCGGTTTCGACCTGCGCCGCCCGGGCTTCGACCTGGGATGGGGCGCGGTGGTCGCCGCGGGCATCGGAGGCAGCGGGCTGCTGCTCTACCTGGGTGCGCGGGAGGCCGGGTTCAACCTGACGGTGGTGCCCGAGTCGCTGCCGGAGGTGTGGTGGAAGATTCCGGTGCTGATCGCCTCCGCGGTCCAGAACTCGGTGGTCGAGGAGGTCATCGTCGTCGGCTACCTGCTGCGCCGGCTGGACCAGCTGGGCTGGAGCCCGGTGGCGGCGCTGGCGGCCAGTTCGCTGCTGCGCGGGTCGTACCACCTCTACCAGGGGATCGGCGGCTTCGTCGGCAACGTGGTGATGGGCGTGGTCTTCGTATGGCTGTACCGGCGGTGGGGGCGGGTCGGGCCGCTGGTCGCCGCGCACGCGCTGATCGACATCGTCGCGTTCGTCGGGTACGGGCCGGTGGCCGACCGGGTGGACTGGCTGTAGGGCCCCGGTCCCTGCCCGCGGTGCGTCCCGCGGGCAGGGCGCGCCGCTCACAGCCCGGTGAGCAGTTCCCCGTCGACGACGGTGACGGCGCGGCCGGTCAGCAGGGTGCGCTCGCCGCGCAGGGTGGTGCGCACCAGGCCGGTGCGGGCCGACGCCTGGAGGCCGGTCAGGGTGTCCCGGCCCAGTCGTGCCGACCACAGGGGCGCGAGCGCGGTGTGGGCACTGCCGGTGACCGGGTCCTCGTCGATGCCGACGGCCGGGCCGAAGAAGCGCGACACGTAGTCGTAGGTCCCGTTCCCCTCAGCGGCCCGCGCGGTGACGATGACGCCCCGGTGGGGGAGGCGGGCCACGGCGGCCAGGTCCGGGGTCAGGGCACGCACGGTCTTCTCGTCGGCCAGCTCGACCAGCAGGTCACCGACGTTCTCCCCCGTGTCGTAGGCGGCGAGCACCTCGGCGCCCAGCGCCGCGCCGGCCTCGCCGCCGTCGGCGGTCTCGGTGAGCGGGGCGGTGGGGAAGTCCAGGGTGACCGTGCCGTCCGCCGCCGTGCGGACGGTCAGGACGCCGCTGCGGGTGGTGAACCGCACGGTGCCGGTGGCCATGCCGGTGGTGTGCATGACGTGGGCGGTGGCGAGCGTCGCGTGCCCGCAGAGGTTGACCTCGGTGGCAGGGGTGAACCAGCGCAGCGCCCAGTCGGCCTCGGCGGGCAGCGGGTGCGCGAAGGCGGTCTCGGGGAGGTTGACCTCGGCGGCCACCCGCTGGAGCCGGTCGTCGCCGGGGAACGGGCCGGCGTCCAGCAGCACGACACCGGCCGGGTTGCCGGCGAAGGGGCGGTCGGTGAACGCGTCGACGATGCGGATTCTCATGATCGTGAGCGTAGGAGGGCCCGGAGGCTCCCGGCCATGGCCAATGGGGGAGGGGTGGACCCCCGGAGGGCTCGTCAGCGAGGGCTGACGGCACGGCCCGGCCCGGTGGGATCCGGTGGGATCCGGTGGGAAGGACGCCCGGTCCGGTGCGGCATCGCCCGTGCCGGAACGGGCACACCTATGCTGGCCGGCGCCCCCGCAATCCCCGGTCAGGAGGTCAACGGATGGACCGCGACACCGCGACGGCGACGACGCGGACGGACCGGGCGGCTGCTGGGGGGACCGGGCGGGACGTACGGCGCCGCCTGCCCCGCACGGACGCCGTACTCGCCGACCCGCGACTGGCCGAGGCCACTGGGCGCCTGGGGCGCGCGCTGGTGAAATCGGTCGTCGCGGAGGCTCAGGAGCGCGCCCGGCGGGGGGAGATACCCCCGGAGTCGGTCGCCGACGCCGCGGTCGACGCGCTGCCCCGGACGGCGGGCGGGCTGCGGCCGGTGGTCAACGCCACCGGGGTGCTGCTCCACACCAACCTGGGCCGGGCACCCCTGTCCCGGGCCGCCCGGGACGCGATGTCCGCCGCCTGCGGTCCCACCGACGTCGAACTCGACCTGGCCACCGGGACCCGTTCCCGGCGCGGTGCCTCGGCGCTGGCGGCCCTGGTCGCGGCGGTGCCGCCCGCCGAGGCCGCCCATGTGGTCAACAACGGCGCGGCGGCCCTGGCGCTGGCCGCCACCGCGCTCGCCGCGGGGAAGGAGATCGTCGTCAGCCGGGGCGAGATGGTGGAGATCGGCGACGGCTTCCGGCTGCCCGACCTGCTGGTGTCCACCGGCGCCCGGCTGCGTGAGGTCGGCACCACCAACCGCACCTCCGCCGAGGACTACGCGGCGGCGATCGGCCCCGACACCGGCTTCGTGCTGAAGGTGCACCCCTCCAACTTCACCGTCACCGGCTTCACCCGGTCGGCCTCCGTCGCCGAACTGGCCCGGCTGGGCGCCCCGGTGGTCGCCGACATCGGCTCCGGGCTGCTGCGCCCCGAACCCGTCCTGCCCGGCGAGCCCGACGCGGCGACCTGGCTGCGCGCGGGCGCGGCCCTGGTCACCGCCAGCGGCGACAAGCTGCTGGGCGGCCCCCAGTGCGGACTGCTCCTCGGCCGCGCCGGGCTGGTGCGGCGCCTGGCCCGCCACCCGCTGGCCCGCGCCCTGCGCGTGGACAAGCTGACCCTGGCCGCCCTGGAGGCCACGGTGCGCGGTCCCGCCACCCCGGTCCACACCATGCTCCACGCCGATCCCCGCCGGCTGCGGGCCCGCGCCGAGCGCCTGGCCGCCGCGCTGCGCGGTGCGGGGCTGGAGGCCCGTGCCGTGGACAGCGCCGCCGCGGTCGGTGGCGGCGGCGCCCCCGGTGTCACCCTGCCCAGCGCGGCCGTGGCCCTGCCCGAGGAGTACGCCCCCGCCCTGCGGCTGGGTGCCCCGGCGGTCCTCGGGCGGGTCGAGGGCGGCCGGTGCCTGCTGGATCTGCGCACCGTGCCCGAGGAGGACGACGACGCCCTGGCGGAGGCGGTACGCCGGGCCGGCCGGGGGGACCGTCGGGAGCCCGGTGCCGGAGGAGGCGGCCGGGAGAGCGGACCGGGACAGGAAGACGGACAGGGAGAGGACTGAGCCGACCGTGCACGTCGTCACCACCGCCGGACACGTCGACCACGGCAAGTCGGCGCTGGTACGCGCCCTGACCGGGATGGAGCCCGACCGGTGGGAGGAGGAGCGCCGCCGGGGCCTCACCCTCGACCTGGGCTTCGTGTGGACCGACCTGCCCGGCGGGGGGACGGTCGCCTTCGTCGACGTCCCCGGTCACGAGAGGCTGGTCGGCAACATGCTGGCCGGGGTCGGGCCCGTGCCGGCCGTCCTGCTGGTGGTCGCCGCCGACCAGGGCTGGCAGCCGCAGTCCGAGGAGCATCTGGCCGTCCTGGACGCCCTGCGGGTGCGGCACGGCGTGCTCGCCGTCACCCGCAGCGATCTCGCCGACCCCGCTCCGGTGCGCGAGGACGCGCTCGCCCGGATCGCCGAAACCTCGCTGGGGAAGGTCGAGGCCGTCGCCGTCAGCTCCGTCACCGGGGAGGGCCTGGACGAGCTGCGCGCCGCCCTGGTCCGGCTGACCGCCGCGCTGCCCGCCCCGGACCGGGACGCCGACGTACGGCTGTGGGTGGACCGGTCGTTCACCGTGCGCGGCCGCGGCACCGTGGTCACCGGCACGCTCGCCGCGGGCACCCTCCGCACCGGCGACCGCCTGGACCTGGCCGCCGCCTCGGCCGCCGGCGGTACGGCGGTACGGGTGCGCGGCCTGCAGTCGCTCAAGCGGGACCGCGCCGAGGCCGGCGCCGTCGCCCGGGTCGCGGTCAACGTCCACGGTGTCGCCGCCGACGCCGTCCGCCGGGGCGACGCCCTGCTCACCCCCGGCCGCTGGTCGGCCACCGCCCTGGTGGACGTACGGCTGCACGGCTCTGAGGCACCGGCCGCCGCCGACCTGCCCCGGCAGCCGGTGCTGCACGCCGGTTCGGCGGCCGTCCCCGTCACCGTACGGCCGCTGGGCCGTGACACCGCCCGGCTGACCCTCGCCCGGCCGCTGCCGCTGCGGGTGGGCGACATCGCGCTGCTGCGCGACCCCGGGGGCCACCGGATCCCCGCCGGGCTCACCGTGCTCGACGTCCGCCCGCCGAAGCTGGCGCGGCGCGGCGCCGGACGGGCCCGGGCCCGTGAACTGGAGACGGTCACCGGGCGGCCGGACGGCGCGGCGGAACTGCGCCGCCGCGGCCTGGTCCGGCGCGCCGAACTGCTGGCCATGGGGGTGCCGGCGGTGGCGGAGCCCGTCGCCGGGGACTGGCTCGCCGACCCCGCCCACTGGGCGGACCTGCGGCGGCGTCTGGCCGGGGTGGTCGAGGAGCACGCGGCCGGGCATCCGATGGACCCCGGACTGCCCGTCGAAGCCGCCCGCCGCGCCCTCGGCCTGCCCGACCGCGCCCTGGTGCGGGCCCTGGTGCGGACGGCCGGCGGTCCCGCGCTGGAGCAGCGCGACGGCAGGCTGTACGGTCGCGGCACCCGGCCCAGTCTGCCGCCGAAGCTGCGGGCGGCGGTCGACGCCGTGCGCGGGGAGCTGGACCGGGCGCCCTTCCGCGCCCCCGAGGCCCACCGGCTGGCCGAACTCGGCCTGACCCCGGCGGCGGTGGCCGCCGCCGTCGCCGCCGGGGCCCTGCTGCGGATCGGGGACGGGATCGTGCTGCTGCCCGGCGCCGACGAGCGGGCGGCGGCCGTACTGGCCCGGCTGGCGCAGCCGTTCACCACGAGCGAGGCGCGCCGTGCCCTGGACACCACGCGCCGGGTCGCGGTCCCCCTGCTGGAGCACCTGGACGCCCGCGGTCTGACGGTCCGGCTGGACGGCACCCGGCGCCGCTGCCGGTAGCGGCCCGGGAGCCACCGGACCGGGCGGTCAGGCCAGCAGCCGGTCCAGGAAGGGGTTGCCGAACACCCGGTGCGGGTCCAGCCGGTCCAGCGCGGCCACCGCGCCGTCCCAGCCGGGCAGCGAGGCGGGCACCGCCTCGCCGATGACCTCCGGATCGTCCCAGGCCGCCCGGTCGGTGTAGGCCCAGCCCTTGGACCACTCGACGCGGGTCAGGGCCGTCGTGCCGTCGAAGGCGCGCAGCAGGAAGCGCTCCAGCTCGCGGTAGAAGGCCGGTGCGTCGGGGGTGCCGGGCAGGGTGAGCACGTCCAGCCAGACGGCGGTGTCCCACTCCGGCCGCCCGGGGACCGGCCGCAGCGCCGACAGCGCCGGGGCCACGGCGCCCGGGACGTCGGCCTCCTCGGGCCGGTCCAGGCCGGTGACGCGGATCTCCACCGAGCCGTTGACGGGGAAGCGCCCCCGCGCCGCGTACGCCGCCAGCCGCTCGCGGTAGAACGCGGTGAAGGCGGCGACCACCTCCTGCACCCGGGAGCGGGCGGTGATGACCGCGTATCCGTTGGCGGTGACCCGCAGGGTGGTCGGCCTGATGTAGAGCAGGGTGTTCTTCGAGGGGCCCCACAGGTCGGTGGCCGCGGTGGCCACCAGCCCGGTGGCGGAGGCGGTGGACTGGGCCTCGCCCAGTGCGGGGGCCAGGTACCAGGCGCCCTCCGAGACGATCTTCCCGGCCAGTTCGGCGACCGGCCGGGGCACGTTGTCGGAGAAGGGGTAGTTGTACGGCCGGGTCACCGGCCGCGAGGCGGGCGGGCGTTCGGGTGCCACGCTCCACACCTTCAGCCAGGGATGCTCGCTGAAGGCGAACCAGATCGCCTCGGCCCGCCCGGTCTCCGCCACGAAGGATCCGAAGGTGCGGCCGCCGCCGCCGGGCGGGGCGAAGAGTTCCTCGGCGGTGATGTCGGTGCGGCTGACGCACCGCAGGTTGTCGTTCCCGCCGACCCGCAGCACCGCCTCCGTTATCAGGGCCCGGCCCAGGTGGGCGAGCAGCACGGCGCAGTCGGGGTCGTCGCGGTGGTAGGTGCGGGCGGTGTACGCGCCGCTGCCGGGGTCCCAGACGACGGCGGTCAGGGACACCACGCGGTTGCTGAGCGAGCCGTAGGTCTGCCCGGGCGGACGGGACTCGCCGCGGCCCGGGACGGCGGTGCCGTGCGCGTCGATGGCGAGCACCCCGCCGAGCGAGAGGTCACCGGGGGCGGGGGTGGCGGTCAGCCCCAGCCCGTGTTCCTCCAGGGAGGTCAGCAGCTCCTCCATCGACACCCCCGTACCGGCCCGCACCGAGGCCGGTCCGCCGGGCGGCGCGCTGATGTCGAGCCGGGTCAGATGGCGGGTGGTGTCCAGCAGCAGTACCGGGCGGCCCGCCCCGGCGTCCCCGCCGGAGTCCGCCGCGAGGGTCAGCGGCGCCCAGCCGTGGGAGTGGCCCCGGGGCCGTACCCGCCAGCCGTTGCGGTACGCCCAGTTGACCGCGGCGACCACCTGCGCGGTGTCGCGCGGGGCACAGGCCCACAGCCCGGTGGCGGTGGTCTCCCCGGACCAGTTGCGGTAGGAGGAGCGGTACAGCTCGACCTCCGGCGGGAAGCCGGCCGGCGGTTCCGCCGCGCCGTGCACCGCCGCCGGTGCGGCGGCCCCCGCGGCACCGGCGGCCGTACCGCCCACCGCGCCGGCGACCGTCAGCGCGGCGGTCGTCCGCAGGAGTCGGCGTCTGCTCCACTCGTCGTTCATCGCTCACCCGTCCATGAGTGCGTCGGTGTCCTGGAAGCCGCGCCCCGCCCCGGCTACCGGGCGGTGCGCGGCGGCGAACCGGGTACCCGGGACGGCCTCCCTGACGCCTCGTCAGGGCGCGTCGTCGGCGACCCGCCCGGCAACGCGCGGTGCCCGGGTACCGCGCTGCCGCGGTGCCCGGGCACCAGAGGGGTGCGCCGTCCGTCAGGTGCCCGGCTTGCGCCCGTACACGTAGACGTCGTCACCGTTGCGCAGCAGCTTCCAGTAAGCCGCCGCGTCCGACGGCCGCATGTTGACGCAGCCGTGCGAACCCGGCGGCGACCACACGCTGCCCTTGATGGAGTGGAACGCCTGCCCGCCGTCGAAGAACTGGCTGTAGGGCATGGCCACGTCGTAGAGCGTCGACCAGTGGTTCCTGTTGCGCCAGTAGACCTTCTTGGCGCCGGTGCGCGTCTCGTACCTGTCGCGCCCGGTGCGGACCGGGAAGGGGCCCTTGACGAGCTTCTTCCCGTCCTGGATCCAGCTCAGCTGGCGGGTGAGGTCCACGCAGGCGATGCGGCCCTTGTTCGTCGGGCACTTGCCGGCCCTGTTCGGGTTCTTCCCGGCGGCCTTCTGCTTGTTCATCAGCTTCATCACGCCCCAGGTGACGGGGCCGGCGTAGCCGATGTTGGGCGAGATGCCGTGCTTGGTCTGGAAGCTCTGGATCCTCTTGCAGTCCTTGGCCGACTGCCGGCCGTCCGCCTTGAGTCCCAGGAAGCCCTCCACCGCCTTCTGGTGGGGGCCGGTGCTCTTGGTGCAGGCGGGCGCCGCCTGTGCCGAGGTCGCACCGGCCAGGACGGCCAGGGGGGCGGCCACCACCGCGGTGGTGAACAGCGCCACGAGTCTGTGCCTGTGTCTGCGGCCGGTGGCCGCGGATATGCCCATGCCGGGTCTTCTCCCTCCCCGCGCACCGCCTCGCGGGCGGCCCGGTGCCGGCCGCGTCCGGTGGTGCGCGCCGGGGAGACGGCGGGCGCGGAACGCCGGTACCGTCCTCCCGGGGGAGTCAGACAGCGGAACGCGGCGTTCGGTTGCACGGGCCGCGCACGGGTGTCCGGCCTGCTGTGGCCGGCGGGGGGACGGGCGCCGGATAGCCTGAGCGCATGCGTGTCACCAGGGACCTTCCGGCGCTCGCCGCGGGCGAGGTGGACGTGCCCTTCGTGATCCAGGGGTACGAGGAGGTCGTCGCCGCCGACACGGCGTGGAACGAGCACTCGCACCCGTGGCACGAACTCCTCTGGAACGAGTACGGCACGTCCACGGCCGTGGTGGGCTCCCAGGTGTGGTGCATCACGCCGACGCTGGGGCTGTGGATGCCCGCGGGGCAGCTGCACTCCGCCTCCGCGGCCGCGGGCACCTCCTACCGCGCCCACTTCTTCCGGCACGGCACGGTGTCGGCGCTGCCCGACGCGCCGGTGGCCGTGGAGATCACCCCGCTGCTCCGGCTCCTTCTGGAGCGGCTCGAGGAGGCGGATCTGCCGCCGCGCTCCCGGGCCGTGACCGAGACGATGGTCCTCGACGTCCTGCGGCCGTCCTCCCGGGCGCTGCTGGTGCAGCTGCCCACGTCCGCGCTGCTGCGGCCGATCGTGGACGCGGTGCGGACCGACCCGGCCGACCAGCGGACGCTGGCCGGCTGGGCCTCCGCCCTCGGGTGCAGCGCGCGCACGCTGACCCGGGCGTTCCGGGCCGAGACGGGGACGAGTTTCGTCCGCTGGGTCGCCACGGTACGGGCTCAGCACGCCGTACGGCTCCTCTCCCGCGGATTCGAGGTCGACGTGGTGGCCGACGCGGTCGGCTACCGCTCGGCGAGTGCTTTCGGGGCGGCCTTCCGGCGGACGACCGGTATGACTCCCGGCAGGTTCCGGGCGCGCTGAGAGAGGCGGGCGGACGGGCGTGCCCTGGCGGAATCCGCAGCCGTGATGTCCCGATCGCTACAAGAGCTGTCGAGAATGCTCGATTGATGTGCGCGCTTCCCCTGCATACGCTACTCAGGTAAGCCTTACCTAACTTGCTGCGGCAAGTTCGGTGCCCTGCGCCACGGCCCGCGGACCGCGGTCCGGACCCGTGGGCCCCGGCACCCCGGACCGAAAGTGAAAAACGGGTCGATGAGAACCCCACGCCTCCGTGCGGTCGCCCTCGCGGCGGCCCTCCTGCTCGGACTCGCCGCCTGCGGCGGTCAGCCCGGCGACAGGAACGACAGCGGCTCCGCTGATGCCGGCGCCGACGGCTCCGGCCGCTTCCCCGTGACGATCAGGCATGCGCTCGGGACCACCGTCATTCCCGCCGAGCCCACCCGCGTCGCCACCGTGAACTGGGCCAACGACGAGGTGCCGCTCGCCCTCGGCGTCGTCCCCGTCGGCATGGCCAGGGCCAACTTCGGCGACGACGACGGGGACGGCGTGCTGCCCTGGGTCGAGGAACGGCTCGAGGAACTCGGCGCCAGGACGCCGGTCCTGTTCGACGAGACCGACGGCATCGACTTCGAGGCCGTCGCCGACACCAGGCCGGACGTCATCCTCGCCGCGTACTCCGGGCTGACCGAGCAGGACTACGAGACCCTCAGCCGGATCGCTCCCGTGGTCGCCTATCCCGAGGCCGCCTGGGCGACTCCGTGGCGCGACATCATCCGTCTGAACAGCAAGGCCATCGGACTGGCCGGGCGGGGTGACGAGCTGATCGCCGACCTGGAGGGGCGGATCGAGGAGACGGCCGCCAAGTATCCCCAGCTGAAGGGGAAGACGGCGATGTTCATGACCCACGTGTCGTCCAAGGACGTCAGCCAGGTCGGCTTCTACACCACCCACGACACCCGCACGCAGTTCTTCACCGACCTCGGTCTGAAGATCCCCGCCAGCGTCTCCGGGCCGTCCGGGTCGACGAAGAAGTTCGTCCTCACCAGGAGCGCCGAGCGCATCGACGACTTCAACGACGTCGACATCATCACCGGCTACGGGGACGACAAGGGCGAGCTGCTGAAAGCGCTCAAGAGCGACCCGCTCACCTCGAAGCTGCCCGCTGTCCAGCGGGGCTCTCTCTACCTGCTGCCCGGCAGCACCCCGCTGGCCACCGCCGCGAACCCGACCCCGCTGTCCATTCCGTACGTCCTGGACGACTACGTGGCGGCGCTCGCCGAGGCCGCGGACAAGGCCGCGTGACCGTCACCGAGGTCCCGCGCGCGCCGGACGCCGCACCCGTACGGCGCCCGGCGCGCATGCGCGTGACCTGGCTCCTCGTGCTCGTCGCGGTCCTGGCCGCCACCATGACGGCCTCCCTTGTCCTCGGCTCCCGAAACGTCGCCTGGGCCGACGTGTGGTCGGCGCTCGGCGGGGCGGACCGCACTCTGGAGGAGGCGGCGGTCGCCAACCGCGTACCGCGCACCCTCCTGGCCGTCACCGTGGGCGCCGCCCTGGGACTCGCCGGCGCGGTCATGCAGGGGGTGACCCGCAACCCGCTGGCCGACCCCGGCATCCTCGGCGTCAACATGGGCGCCTCGCTCGCCGTGGTCACCGCCATCGCCCACGCCGGCCTCGCGTCGGTGTCCGGATACATCTGGGCGGCGATGACCGGAGCGGGCCTGACCGCGGCTTTCGTGTACGCCGTCGGCTCACTGGGACGCGGCGGCGCCACCCCGCTGAAGCTGGCCCTCGCCGGTGCCGCCATCTCGGCGGCGCTCGCCTCGCTGGTCAGCGCCGTGGTACTGCCGCGCAACGACATCTCCGGCACCTTCCGGCTGTGGCAGATCGGCGGTGTCGGGGGCGCCTCCCACGCGCAACTCGGCAGTGTCGTGCCGTTCCTCGCCGCCGGCTTCCTGATCTGCCTGGCCTCCGCCCGTGCCCTCAACTCGCTGGCGCTGGGCGACGACCTGGCCGCCGGGCTCGGCGAGCGGGTGGCCCTCGTCAGGGGCGGCGCCGCGCTCGGCGCGGTGGTGCTGTGCGGCGCGTCCACCGCCGTCGCCGGGCCGATCGGCTTCGTCGGGCTCGTCGTACCGCACGCCTGCCGGCTGCTGGCGGGTGTGGACCACCGCTGGCTGCTGCCGTTCTCCGCGCTGAGCGGTGCCGTCCTGCTGACGGCCGCGGACGTGGTGGGGCGGGTCGTGGCACGGCCGTCCGAGATCGACGTGGGAATCGTGACCGCGATCGTCGGCGCCCCCTTCTTCGTCCACATCGTCCGCCGGCAGAAGGTCAGGTCCCCGTGAACGCCCCCGCCGTCCCCGCACCGGCCGTGCGGCGGACCGTCACCCGCGCCCGGGCACGCCGCGCACACCGGCGACGGCTGATCGTCTCGGCGCTGCTGGTCCTCGTCACCGCCGCCCTCGCCGCGACGCTCATGGCCGGGCACACCTTCTATCCGGCCCGCGACGTACTGCGCGTGCTCACGGGCGAGCAGGTCCCCGGGGCCTCCTTCACCGTCGGCACGCTGCGGCTGCCGCGGGCGGTGCTCGCCCTGACCGCCGGATTCAGCTTCGGCATCGCCGGCGTCACCTTCCAGACGATGCTCCGCAACCCGCTCGCCAGTCCCGACTTCATCGGCATCAGCGCCGGGGCGAGCGCGGCGGCGGTCATCGCCATCGTGGTCTTCTCGCTGAGCGGGACCGAGGTGTCCGTCCTGGCGACAGCCGCCGCGATCGGGGTGGCACTGCTGATGTACACACTCGCGTTCCGCGACGGGGTCGTCGGCACCCGGCTCATCCTGATCGGTATCGGCATCTCCGCCCTGCTCGACAGCGTCACCTCCTACGTCCTGTCGCAGGCCGCCGAGTGGGACCTCCAGGAGGCGTTGCGCTGGCTCACCGGCAGTCTCAACGGCACGACCTGGAAGGAGACCGTGCCCGCCGTCCTGGCCGTGCTCGTGCTCGGCCCGGTGCTGATGTCCCAGGCCCGCAACCTGAACGCGCTGAGTCTGGGGGACGACGCGGCGTCCGCGCTCGGCGTCCGCGTCGAACGCACCCGCGTCACGGTGATCGTCGCGGCCGTCGGGCTGATCGCGTTCGCCACGGCGGCGGCCGGACCGATCGCCTTCGTCGCGTTCCTCTCCGGGCCGATCGCCGCCCGGCTGACGGGAACCGGGGGATCCCTGCTGGTGCCCGCCGGCCTGGTCGGCTCCCTGCTCGTGCTGGTCGCCGACCTCACCGGTCAGTACGCCTTCGGCACCCGCTATCCGGTGGGCGTCGTCACCGGTGTCCTCGGCGCGCCCTACCTCGTGTACCTGATCGTCCGCACCAACCGGGCCGGAGGCTCACTGTGACCGCGTCCCACGCCCTGACCACCGAGGCCCTCACACTCGGATACGGCGACCGCGCCGTCATCGAGGGCCTGGACCTCACCCTCGCGGGCGGGAGGATCACGGTGATCGTCGGCGCCAACGCCTGCGGCAAGTCGACGCTGCTGCGCTCGATGTCCCGGCTGCTCGTCCCCCGCGCGGGCCGGGTCGTCCTGGACGGCAGGGAGGTCCACCGCACTCCGGCCAGGGAACTCGCCCGCACCCTGGGCCTGCTGCCGCAGTCGCCGGTCACCCCCGAGGGCATCACGGTGCTGGACCTGGTCGGTCGGGGCCGCCACCCCCATCAGCGGGCCTTCTCCCGCTGGACGGCGAAGGACGACGCCGCGGTCGCCGCCGCGCTGGAGGCCACCCGTACGACCGACCTGGTGGACCGGGCGGTCGACGAGCTCTCCGGCGGGCAGCGCCAGCGCGTGTGGATCGCGATGGCGCTGGCCCAGCAGACCGATCTGCTGCTGCTCGACGAACCCACCACGTTCCTCGACATCAGCCATCAGATCGAGGTCCTCGACCTGCTGACCGACCTGAACCGGACCCGCGGCACCACGATCGTCATGGTCCTGCACGACCTCAACCTGGCCGCGCGCTACGCGGACCGGCTCATCGCCCTGGCGTCCGGACGGCTGCACGCCGCCGGAACGCCCGAGGAGGTGATGACCGAGGAGGTGGTCCGGGCCGTGTACGGCATGGAGAGCCGCGTCGTCGAGGACCCGGTCTCGGGCAAGCCCCTCGTCCTGCCGGTCGGACGCCACCACGTGACGGCCGCGGACGCCGGAGCCCCGCACGCGGTGCCGTCGCCCCCGGACAGGACGAGCTGATCACGGACAGCGGCACCGCGGCTCCCCGGACCGGGACCGCGGTGCCGTGCGCCACGGACCACCCGGACCGGCACCTCGGAGCACCGAGGAGAACAGGAGTCAGGCCATGTCCCCGTCCCACCTGCCGCCGGGCGCCGCGGCGGCCGTGCCGTCGCGGCACGCGTCCAGTACGCGTCCGGCGTCCGAACCGGCCGGGAGCCGCTGAGCCATGGCCTCGAAGCTCGCCGCAGTGCTGCCCGACCTCGCGCCCTGGCGCTGCTCCCGGGACTTCCGCCTCCTGTGGATCCAGGGTCTGGTCGCCCACCTCGGGAGCGTGATGGTGCTGATCGCGCTGCCGCTCCAGATCAAGGAGCTGACCGGCTCACCGCTGGCGGTGGGCGCGATGGGCGCTGCCGAACTGGTGCCGCTGGTGGTCTTCGGACTCTACGGCGGGGCACTCGCCGACGCGGTGGACCGGCGCAAGGTCATCGTGCTGACCGAGGCGGGACTGGGGCTGCTGGCGGTCGTCCTGCTGCTGAACGCCATGCTGCCGCGGCCCATGCTGTGGCCGCTGTACGGGGTGGCGGCCGCGGTGGCGGCACTCGCCGGACTCCAGCGGCCGGCCGTGGACTCGCTGCTGGCCCGGATCGTCCCGCACGACCAGCTCGCCGCGGCGGCCGCGCTCAGCCGGGTGAGCGAGGAGCGGCCGGTGGCCGCGTCCACGGCAGCGCCGGGCAGCCGCTCGGCGCGGGCAGGCATGAACCACGCCTCGCCGACGAACCGGCCGTGCGCCGCCCCGCCGCTGTCACCGACGTCGAGAACGGCCAGGCCCCCGGCCCAGATGTCCCGGTGGAGCGGCACCACGATCCGCCCTGCGGGCCGGGTCTGCTCCACCCACACCCACGGCACCCGTGCGACCGAGCATGTGGCGATCACCCGGTCGTACGGGCCGCCGCGCGGCCACCCGGCCATACCGTCCGCGCACACCACCAGCGGGGACCGGCCGATACGGGCAAGGGAGCCCTGCGCCTGCTCGGTGAGGCGCGGGTCGACTTCCACGGTCACCACGTGCCGGTCACCGGCCCGGTACGCCAGCAGAGCCGCGTTCCAGCCGGTGCCGGTACCGATCTCCAGCACCCGGCCCCCGCCGCCTTGGAGGTTCAGCGCGTCCAGCATCCGCGCCATGACCGACGGCTTCGAGCTGGACGACGTGGCGATTCCCGGCCCGTGCTCGGCGCCGTCATCGAGCTGGGTGACGACCGGCTCGTCCGCGTACACCAGGTCCCACCACGCGCCCGGGCCGCGCTCGCGGTGGACGGGCACGTGCCCGCCCGGGATGTGCCGCCAGATCAGGTCCGGCAGGAACGCGTCCCGCGGCACATGGGTGAACGCCGGCCGCCGCTGCCCGGTGAGGGCGCCAGTGGCGGTGAGCGCGTCGACCAGCTGCCGCTGGCGCAGGGGCGCCGTCATGCGTGCTTCGGGGCGGGCGTGGACGGGCCGCCGCCGACGCCGCGCCGGGAAGTTCCTGCCGGGCCCGCCAAGGAGATCCCCGCCGGTTCGGGTATTCACCCTGGGCCGGCGACCGTGCCACCCACAGGATTTTCCCGATCAGGAAGTGGCTGCTGGCTCACTCCCGGCTCCACCTGCGTTTCACCCCAGCGGGGCGTCTTGGTCGGACCTGGCGGAGCGGTGTTCACCGAGTCGACCAGCAAGTCGACCGGTAAACGGATACGGCGAGATGTTCACCGCTCCGTTCAGGTTCTGGGCCGGGACATCCATGGCCGGATCGCCGCCTGGCACGTCGGCTCCAGGCTCCGTGTCCTGGACCAAGACCGCGGACGGAACCTCTGAACTCCTCTCCTCATGCCCGAAGAGAATTCCCCGCTCAAGGGCTGGAGACGAGAAGGGAAAGCCTGCGATGATGCGGCGTCGGCAGCTCAGCTCCGAAGAGGGCCGGGTCGTTCCGGTACGGCTCCGGCAAGAGGGGGGAACGATGGAGACGCAGGTCCAGCGGGAGGCCAGGCGCACGATCAGTGCGTGGCTGACCAAACAGATCAATACGTCGACGCAGAATGCCTATCCGCAGGTCCGTGCGGAGATCATCACAGCACTCCAGCGGATCGACGAACGGCTCAAGGAGCTGAACGACTCGCTACACGAAAAGTACTCGATCAGGAAACCCAAGAAACTTGTCAAGTTCTATATGAAGGGTGGCAACGCGTTCGCGTGTGTCCGCGAACCCAACGGTTTGAACGCCACCACGTTGGGTGGCGGCGACTCCGACTGGGACACCCAGATCGTCGTCGACCCGTGGACGCCGTTGCCCGTTCAGGATCAGTTGTACAGCCTCATCCAGGAAATCGTGCTGGAGGAGATGGTGAAGGCCGGCGTCGCGGTTGCGGCGGTGATTGGTGCCCTCGCCGAGGACGTCGGGGCGGCGTGGGAGCGGGCCTGCGGCGACATCCAGGGCGACAACCTCGAGAACTACAGGCTGAGCTGCGACGAGCCCCAGGTGCTGAGACAGGTGTACGACCCGCAACGCATCGGGTTGTGGATGAACGACCGCCGCAAGCTCAAGGACCCGGAGAGTGACAAGCCGGTGCCCGGCATCGTCTTCAACGACGCGATCCGGCCGTTCGCCATCTACCGTCTCGGCTACACGTGGCGCGCGGAGCGCGAACAGGGAGAGTACTCCCGCACGCCCAGGTTCGATTGCGACATCGAGAAACCGATCCTGATGGAGCTGATCGACGTCACGCTGCCGCGGCGGAACACGGTTGAGGCGGTCACGGTCTGGGAGGAACTCGAGCAGGGACACGTCAAGGTGGAGAGCTGTTCCGTCACCGTCGCGCATCCTCACCCGGTCTGCGCGTTGGTACCGTTGCCGGACATCTCGTATCACTTGCGTGAGATCAGCACGATGATGTGCGAAATCGCTGACGGCACTTCGCGTCACCAGGACAAACTGAGCAAACGCTTCGGACGGTTCAAGGTGATCTGGGACGACAGAGACGAAGCCGGGAAGGCTGACATCGTCAAGGTGCTCAGCGCGCTGGCGGGGGTCGGGTGCATCTCCGCCGAGACGCCGGAGCACAACGACCACGTCACCCAGGCGATCACCGGACACGGCGCTGAGATTGCGCACACCGTCCTGGCCGACACCGATCCTGCGTTCCGCCTGGCCCGCAAACTGATGGACATCGTCGCCGCGCGCAGTCAGGCGGCCGCCGGTGACTTCACCGAAAGGGGCTCGGTCGCTGGTGCCGCTCTGCAGCGTTTCGACGACGCGCGTGCAAACTTGGAATCCTCGTTCGCGGAACTTCTGGTGCTGCCCGAGGGGTTCGAAGGATTGGTCATCGAACATGCTCCGAGTGACGACCTGGCGCTTTTGAAGCTGGTGGAAGAGAACGAGTACCTGGACGTCACGAGGATTCAGTTCTCCGGCGTTGACCGTGCCGCCGTCGTACGGGTGCCGAACCAACTGGCACTCGACGCCGTCGCCAACGCGATCCTCGCCGGACTCGATCCGATCAAACTGGATCCCGAGCACACCGGCCCACCGAAAAAGACCGTGCGCTTCAGGGAGCACAGGACGGTCCGGCGCGGCGGCATCAGTTACGAGAAGACGATGGTGGTCTTCGGCAACGGCCGTGCGGAGGCGTACATCACGCTGACGACAGCCGGTCAGCAGGATGCGCCGTTCGTCCCGGCTCCCGGTGATGCGGGCGTCCGCTGTGCCTCCCTCGCGGAGATCGCCAGTCAACGACTGGTGGCTGCCGCACTGATCGAGGACTACGTAATCCGCACGGCGATCGGACGGCAGTACGAGGCACTGAAAACTCTGTTGCGCGACGTGTGATCGCACACGACGAGCGGTGACCGTCTGAAACACCCGTGCCGTGTGTCACCGCATGAAGGACGGCTCCCCGCTCGGTGACGAGCAGTGGCGTGCCGACGCCCTCCTGCGGTGGTGGGAGTCCGGCCTGCGGCCGGACTCCACACCGAGCCCTCTTCGTCTTCGGCGGCCCCGGGTGCCGGCCGGGCTTCTTCGACTTCTTCCAGGCGCGCTGCACGCTGACAGTTCCCTGACGCAGGGTGATGCCGCGGAATGGACTTCGCCGAGGCGGGGCGGAGCAGTCACTTCCACGGGGCACCCGGGGCGCGCAGCCCGGCCTGCTCGGCGCGGACCCGGTCCTGCACGTCGTCGGCTGTGATGTTGCCGACGGTGGCGGGCAGCACCTGGCCGGCGAGGAGGGCGTGCCGTTCTTCAGAGGCGGTCTCTTCCCGATGTGCGCCACGCAGGTGAAGACAAGGCTGCCCGGCCGTGCCCGGTGCCCCCTGAGGAGCGATCAGGGTCGCATTTCCGCAGGTCAGTTGGCGGAGGCGGACGGGAATCGAACCCGCCTGCCCGAGATCCTCGGGCACCTCGGTTTTGAAGACCGGGAGGGCCACCAGGCACCCATACGCCTCCACGCCGGGCAGGCGCATGCCCGCCGCAGGGATCATCCAAACCCGTCGGCTTCCGGGGAGTCAATCTCCACCCCGGTGTTTCGGGTGGTGATCACGGGGCAGTCGGTGCCGCGGCGTGCGGCGGGAGCCGCTGAGAGCGGTGAGAGGGGACGCGATGTACACCCGGAGCGAGACGGCCGGCCCGGATGCCCCGGCACGGGAGGCGCCCGTACGGCTGACGCGGTACGCGCACGGCGGCGGCTGCGCCTGCAAGATCCCGCCCGGGGAGCTGGAGGAGGCCGTGGCCGGGCTGGTGGGGGCGGCGCCGGCCGCGCGGCCCGCCGGGGAACTGCTGGTCGGCCTGGACACCGGGGACGACGCGGCGGCCGTACGGCTGCCCGGACCGGCGGGCGGTCCCGCCGTCATCGCCACCGCGGACTTCTTCACCCCCGTCGTGGACGACCCGTACCACTGGGGGCGGATCGCCGCCGCCAACGCGCTCTCCGACGTCTACGCCATGGGCGGCCGCCCTCTGGTGGCGGTGAACCTGCTGGGCTGGCCCCGGGAGAAGCTGCCGTTCGAACTGGCCCGGGAGGTGCTGCGCGGCGGGCTGGAGGTCGCCGGGCGGGCGGGCTGCCATGTCGGCGGCGGCCACAGCGTCGACGACGTGGAGCCCAAGTACGGCATGGCCGTCACCGGGATCGCCGACCCCGGACGGCTGCTGCGCAACGACGCCGGCCGACCCGGGCTGCCGCTGTCGCTGACCAAGCCGCTCGGCCTGGGTGTGCTCAACAACCGGCACAAGGCCACCGGTGAGTTCTTCGAGCACGCGGTGGAGACCATGGCGGCGCTCAACCGGGACGCCTCCGAGGCGGCCCTGGCGGCGGGAGCGCGGTGCGCCACGGACGTCACCGGCTTCGGGCTGCTGGGCCATCTGCACAAACTGGCGCGCGCCTCCGGGGTGAGCGCCGTGCTGGACCCCGCCGCCGTCCCGTATCTGGACGGGGCCCGCGAGGCGGTGCGCGACGGCTACGTCAGCGGCGGCACCCGCCGCAACCTCGACTGGGTCGCCCCGCACACCGACTTCGGCGGCGCGGACGAGCACACCCGGCTGCTGCTGGCCGACGCCCAGACCTCCGGCGGGCTGCTGGTGGCCGGGGAGGTCCCGGGCGCGCCGGTGATCGGCGAGCTGGTGCCGGCGGGGGAGCACACCGTGGTGGTCCGCTGAGTCCGTGGGTCCGTGGGTCCGTCACCGCCGGGCCGCCGTCGGACGGTGGGCGCGTTCGACCGCGCAAGGGTCCCGGACGGCGGAGCCGGGCCGCGGAAGCCCCCGCCACCCTCCCGGTGGCCGGCTGTTCCCTCCCCGAGCATCCGGGGAGACCTGCGCACGCCGGTACCGGCAGGCGGGCGCCGACGGGACCGTGCCCCGGCGCGCGGGGGTGCCGGGAGCGCGACCGGAACCGGGAAGCGGCCGGTGCCGTAACGCCCGGTGTCCGTCCTCGGTTGTCCGGGGGGAAGTCACCGGTCGACGGAGGAACACGGATGACGAGCACGGTCAGGAAGCCGGGAAGCGCCGGCGGGGGGACGACCCTCACGGTGGGGGTGGTGGCCGCCCGCACGGGGAGGCTGGCGCGGCTGGGGGACCCGCTGGCGTTCGCCGCGGGGCTGCTGGAGCCGAGGCTGCGCAGGGTCGGGAACGGCGGACGGGAGTACGGGCTGCGCCTGGTGAGCCGGGACAGCCGTTCCGGTGCCGACGGCGCACGGCAGGCGGTGCGGCAGCTGGTGGAGGACGAGGGCGCGCACATCGTGGTGACCCTGGCCGGCACCGAGGTCCTCCCCGCTGTCGCCGACAGCTGCGAGGCGGCGGGCGTCCCCTGTGTCTCCAGCACCTTTCCCTGGCAGGTCTACTACTACGGACGCGGCCGACGGACGAGAAGCCGTTCCGCTGGACGTACCACTTCTGCTGGGGCCTGGACGACATCGCCGAGACCTTCGCCGACCTGTGGGACGCCGTCGGCGGTCCGGCGCGGACGGTCGGCTGCCTGTGGAACGACGGCCCACAGGGGCACTGGTCGCGCCACCCGGAAGCGGGTTTCCTGCCCGCCGCCCGGAAGCGGGGCCATCACCTGGTCGACCCCGGCGGCTACCGCGAGCCCGCCGACGACCTCGGCGCGCACCTGACGGCCTTCCTCGACGCGGGCGCGGACGTCGTCACCAGCGCGGCCACGGGGGCGGACCTGGCGCGGTTCCGGCAGCAGGCAGCCGAGCGCGGTATGCGACCGAGGCTGATCACCTGCTCGCGGTGGCTGGCCTACCCGCCCACCACCACAGGCGCGGGCGAGCGGCCGCCGCAGGCGGACGTGGCGACGCTGGTGTACTGGTCCCCGCGCCACCCGTACCGCTCGTCGTTGGACGGGACGAGCGCGGCGGAGCCGGCCGAGGCGTACGAGCAGCGGACGGGCCGGCAGTGGCTCCAGCCGCTCGGACTGGCCCACGCGCTGTTCGAGGTGGCCGTGCACGCCCTCACCACCGCGGACGACCCCGTGCAGGCCGAGTCGGTCGCCGCGGCGCTCGGCCGGACCCGGCTGGAGACGATCGCCGGACCGCTCGACTGGACCGCCGGACCCGTCCCCAACGTCGCGACCGTACGGCTGGCCGGCGGGCAGTGGCAGCCGGGGCGCAGACATCCGTACGAGCTGCGGACCGTGACCGGTGAACAGGCCGACGGGGAACTGCTGCCCCTCGGCTGAGGGCAGCCGCCGGGGCCGGAGCGGCGCATCCTTCTCCGGTCCCGGCGACCCGTCACATCCGCGTACCCGTCTCCTCCGTGATGCCCGCCCGCCGGCGGTACTCGCGCAGCATGTCGAGCAGGGCCGGTCCGCGCGGGCGGCGCCCCGGGCGGATGTCGCAGGTCAGCGCCTTGGTCTCCTGGATGTGGACATTGGGGTCCAGGGAGATGTGGAGGAGCTCGTTGGCGGCGTCACCGCGCGAGTAGCCGTTGGGCCCCCAGTGGTAGGGCAGCCCGATCTGGTGCACGGCCCGGCCCTGCACCGTGAGCGGCACCATCCGGTCGGTCACCAGCACCCGGGCCTCGATCGCGGTCCGGGCGCTGACGATCGTCGCCCAGCCCAGGTGCTCCAGGCCCCGCTCGGCCGCCAGCCCGGGCGAGACCTCGCAGAAGAACTCCGGCTGGAGCTCCGAGAGGTAGGGCTGCCACCGGGACATGCCGCCCGCGGTGTGGTGCTCGGTGAGCCGGTAGGTGGTCGCCACGTACGGGAACACCTCCGAGCCCGGCTCCGCGCCGCTGGGCTGGTAGCGGTTGGCCGGGTGGGGCGTGCCCACGATCCGGACGGGGTTGCGCTGCTGCCGGTAGAGCGGGTTGGTGAACGGCGACTCCTGGGGCTCGTAGTGCGCCGGCAGCGGCCCGTCCAGCAGACCGGTCGGCACGTACAGCCAGGCCTTGCCGTCGGCCTGCATGACGAAGGCGTCGGTGCCCGACAGCGCCTCGGGACCCTGGGCGTCCTCGGCCGGTACGTGGTCCGGGCGCCGCTCCTTGGGGAAGTCCGGGATGTCGTGTCCGGTCCACTCGCCCTTCTCCTCGTCCCACCACACCAGTGCCTTGCGCTCGCTCCAGGGCCTGCCGTCGGGATCGGCCGACGCCCGGTTGTACAGGATCCGCCGGTTGGCGGGCCAGGCCCAGCCCCACTCGGGGGCGACCCAGTTCTGCTGCTTCCCCGGCTTGCGGCGCGCCGCCTGGTTGACCCCGTCGGCGTAGACGCCGCAGTAGATCCAGCAGCCGCACGCCGTCGAGCCGTCCTCCTTCAGCTCGGTGTAGGCCGACAGCGGCCGCCCCTCGGCGTCGAAGCCGTTGATCTCGGCGAGGACGGCCTCGGCCTCCGGCTCGGCCCGCTCGCCGCGGACCGGGTAGTCCCAGGTGAGGTCCAGGACCGGGCGGTCCCTCTCGTCGGTGGAACCGGCCAGCTTCTCCCGGATGATCCGTCCGAGGTGGTACATGAACCACAGGTCGCTGCGCGCGTCCCCGGACGACTCCACCGCCTTGTGGCGCCACTGGAGCATGCGCTGGGTGTTGGTGAAGCTGCCGTCCTTCTCGGTGTGCGAGGCGGCGGGCAGGAAGAACACCTCGGTGCCGATGTCCTCGGTGCGCAGCTCGCCCGTCTCGATCTCGGGTCCGTCCTTCCACCAGGTGGCGCTCTCGATGAGGGAGAAGTCGCGCACCACCAGCCAGTCCAGGTTCGCCATGCCCAGGCGCTGCATCCTGGCGTTGGCCGAGCCCACCGCGGGGTTCTCGCCCATCAGGAAGTAGCCCTTGCAGGCCCCCTCCAGCTGGTTGCGCACGGTGGTGTAGGTGTCGTGCGAGCCGGTCAGCCGCGGCAGGTAGTCGAAGCAGAAGTCGTTGTCCTCCGTCGCGGCCGGCCCCCAGTACGCCTTGAGCAGGCTCACCAGATAGGCCCGCATGTCGCCCCAGTAGCCCTTCTTGCCGGCCTCGGCGTCCACGAAGGTGTCGAGGTCGGGGCCGGTGTGGGCGTGCGGCATCGGGATGTAGCCGGGCAGCAGGTTGAACAGCGTCGGAATGTCGGTCGAGCCCTGGATCGAGGCGTGCCCGCGCAGGGCGAGGATGCCGCCGCCCGGACGCCCGATGTTGCCCAGCAGGGTCTGCAGGATCGCCGCGGTCCGGATGTACTGCACGCCGACCGTGTGCTGGGTCCAGCCGACGGCGTAGGCGATCGCCGTGGTGCGGTCCCGGCCCGAGTTCTCGGTGACCAGCGCGCAGACCTCCTCGAACAGGTCGCGCGGCACGCCGCAGACCTCCTCCACCAGCTCCGGCGTGTACCGGGCGAAGTGCCGCTTGAGCACCTGGAAGACGCACCGCGGGTCGCCGAGCGTCTCGTCCCGCCGCGGCCTGCCCTCGCCGAGGTCGGCGCCGCCGGAGCCGTGGGACTCGCCGCGGGCCTCCTGGGTGAGCTCCTCGGAGCCCTCCTCGTTCCGCTCGGAGTCCTCCCCGGCCCGGCCGGAGTCGCCGTCGTTCCGCGGGTAGCCCTGCTCGCGGTGCCCGGAGGCCGCCTGCGCGTGCATTCCCTCGTACTGCCAGCTGCTCGCGTCGTAGGCGCGGTGCTCCTCGTCCAGGCCGGAGAAGACGCCGTCGAGGTCCTCGGTGTCCTGGAAGTCCTCCCGCAGGATCACCGGCGCGTTGGTGTACGCCACGAGGTAGTCGCGGAAGTACTTCTCCTCGCTCAGGACATGGTTGACGATCGCGCCGAGGAAGGCGATGTCACTGCCCGCGCGCAGCGGCACGTGCACGTCGGCCAGCGCGCTGGTGCGGGTGAACCGCGGATCGACGTGGATCACCTTCGCGCCGCGGGCCTTGGCCTCCATCACCCACTGGAATCCCACCGGGTGGCACTCGGCCATGTTCGAACCCTGGATGACGATGCAGTCGGAGTTCTGCAGGTCCTGCTGGAAGGTGGTCGCGCCGCCGCGGCCGAACGAGGTCCCCAGACTGGGGACCGTGGAGGAGTGTCAAATACGGGCCTGGTTCTCGATCTGCACCGCGCCCAGCGCCGTGAACAGCTTCTTGATCAGGTAGTTCTCCTCGTTGTCGAGTGTGGCGCCGCCCAGGCTCGCGATGCCCATGGTGCGCCGCACCCGCCTCCCCTCGTGCTCCTCCTGCCAGCCGGACCGGCGTGCCTCGATCACCCGGTCGGCGATCATGTCCATCGCCGTGTCCAGGCCCAGGGCCTCCCACTCGGTGCCGTACGGCCGCCGGTAGAGCACCTGGTCGGCCCGGGCGGAGCCGGTGGTGAGCTGGAGGGACGCCGCGCCCTTGGGGCACAGCCGGCCACGCGAGACGGGGGAGTCCGGGTCGCCCTCGATCTGGGTGACCTTCCCGTCCTCCACGTAGACGTTCTGGCCGCAGCCGACCGCGCAGTACGGGCAGACGGACTTCACCACCTTGTCCGCGGTGCGGACCCGGGGGGTGAGCCGCGCGGTGTGCCCGCTCTCGGCGGCGGCGCCGCGGCCCAGCGGATCGTCGCCGGTGAGCTGCCGGTAGACCGGCCAGGACTCGATCCAGGTTCGGATGCCCACGATCGCCTTCCCTCGCTGTTCCCGCTGTCGTCCCTACGCTTCGTCCCGTGCCGTGCCGCGCCGGGCGGCCCGGCGCATCTGCCCGTCCGAGCGGGCCCGCTGCCGCAGCCAGCGGTGGACCGTCTCCCGGGCGTCCGGGGCGGCGGACCGGGCGTGCGACATCTCCTGCGTGCTGTCGCGCGACACGCCGGGCCTGCGCGCCTGGGCGGCGGTCACGGAGTCGCCGCCGTCGGCCGGCAGACCGGTCGCGACCAGGTACGCCTGCCCCGGGGACACGCCCAGCCGCTCGGCAGCGGCGCCGTAGTCCAGGCCGGACTCCAGCAGCCGCAGCACCTGCTCGCGTGTGGGCACCGCACCAGCCTCCCTCGTCACCGGTCCCCCGGAGTACCCCGGTCCCCCTTGGTCAAACGTCCGCCTCTGCGCTTCCTCTGCCCTCGCCCGGCGGCTCCCCGCGGCGCCGTTCCCGCTCCTGCTCCCGTTCCCGCAACCGTTCCCGCTGGGGGACGACCGTGTACTTCGGGTCCTCGGCGGAGGCCACCCCCGCGTGGAAGAACCCGAACCGCAGGGCCGCCGAACCGGCCAGCAGGGCCGCTCCGGAGAGCGCCGCGGCCGTCCTGCTGCGGCGCCCGGCCAGCAGGCCCGCGGCGGCACCGGCCGCGGTGAGCACCTTGGAGGCGCGCATCAGCAGGCCGGCCCGCCCCTGCCGCAGCGGCTCCGCGGCCAGGCCCATACGGCGCTCCATCACCTCGGTGGCGCCCAGCTCCAGCGCCGCTCCGAGGGCGGCGGCGCGCCGCGCCGGGCCGGCCTGCGCCACGGGAGCGGCGAGCATGCCCAGTCCGCCGGCCGCCGCGGTCGCCGAGCCGGCGAAGGCGAACGGCAGCTGCCGGTAACCCTCGTGCCAGGTGGGCACGGCCGTGTCGGAGATCAGCACGGCCGTGTAGGAGGCCACGGCCGGTCCGAGCAGGGCCGCGCCCGCGGTGGCCGCGGCGCCGGTGCGCCGGAAAACCCCGGCGACCTCGGTCGTCGCGGCGATCCCGGCCAGCGGGCCGTAGACGGCCAGCAGCCAGGAGCCCATGCTCATGGGGGAGGTCGGCCTGGCGACCCGCAGCATGTGGTGGAAACGCGCCGGACGCCCCAGGTCGTGGATCAGCGCCACGGTGGACGCGGAGACGGCCCCCAGCGCCCCGATCTTCGCGGACCGGGCCAGGGCGGGCCGTCCGGTGGCGTGTGCTCCGGCGGCCAGCAGCGAGGAGCCGCCGGCCACACCGCCGAGGAAGAGGTAGCCCGCGATGTCGAGGGCCTTCCAGGTGGGCCGGTTGAGGACCGGCATGCCGTAGTACGAGGTGAACTCCGCCTCCGGTACGACGGGCTGCTCCCCGCGGCGGCGCCTGCGGCGGTGCCGGCCGCCGCCCTGCCCGGTGGCGGCCCGGCGGCCGGGCGGCGCCTGGCCCGTACCGCCCGGTTCGGTGCGTTCGCGGTCGTGGTCGCTCACCGGCGCCTCCCCAGGAAGCAGGCGGCCACCCCGACGGCCATCGCACCGGCGGCCGCGGCCGCGTGCCGCCACATCGAGGGCAGGTCCCGGGTGGGGACGACCGGGTCGGGCGGCAGCCCGTAGGTCTCGGGCTCGTCGAGCAGGAGGAAGAAGGCGCCGTCGCCGCCGACACCGTCGTCGGGGTCCGCGCCGTACAGCCGGGCGTCGGGCACCCCGGCGGCGTGCAGCTGCGCCACCCGGGACGCGGCCCGCTCGCGCAGCTCGTCCACGGGGCCGAACTGGATGGAGTCGGTGGGGCACGCCTTGGCGCAGGCCGGTTCCATGCCCTCGCCCAGCCGGTCGTAGCACAGGGTGCACTTCCAGGCCCGGCCGTCCTCCTTCCGCTGGTCGATCACCCCGTAGGGGCAGGCGGGGACGCAGTAGCCGCAGCCGTTGCAGATGTCCTCCTGGACGACGACGGTGCCGAACTCGGTGCGGAACAGCGAGCCGGTGGGGCACACGTCCAGGCAGCCGGCGTGGGTGCAGTGCTTGCACACGTCCGAGGCCATCAGCCAGCGCAGCTCGGTGCGTCCGTCGGGCGCGAGGGGGGAGATCTCCCCGGTGGGGGCGCCCGGCGGAGTGTCCCCGGCGGCGTCCGGCGCGGGAGCGGTGGCGCCCGGTCCGGGGGAGGAGGCGGAGGTCTCCCCCAGCCGTCCGGCGGCGGCGAAGACGTCGACGCCCTCCGCCCCGCCGTCACGGCCGCCGTGCGCTCCGTGGCCGGTACCCGGCTGCTGGCCTCCCAGCGGCTTGCGCTGCTCGATGAAGGCCACGTGCCGCCAGGTGGAGGCGCTCAGTCCCTGGGTGTTGTCGTAGGACATGCCCGTCAGTTCCAGGCCGTCCTCGGGGATGGCGTTCCACTCCTTGCAGGCCACCTCGCAGGCCTTGCAGCCGATGCAGACCGAGGTGTCGGTGAAGAAGCCCATGCGTGGTGGGTGGTCCCGGTGGCCCGCGGCACCGGCGGGGTCGTCGGCGGCCGGCTGCTCGCCGTGGAGCAGGCCGGACGTGGACGGTGGTCCGGTGTCCCGGCCGTGGGCTGGGGCGTCGGTCATGGGGGCGGTGTCTCCTTTCCGCGGCCGCTCGGCGGTCGTGCTGCCCAGGGGTTCCCGGCACCTGGCGGGCCGAAACGGGCCGGGGGAAACCGGAGGGGGACGACCCGGCCGTCCATCCCGGGGAGGAGAGGACACACCGCCCACCACGACCAGGGGAGTAGAGGTGAATGGCCCCGGCGCGGATGCCGGGGGGCCGGAGGAGGTGATGGGGTGGAACCGTGCACAGCCGTACTTCTTCCCGGAGCCCGGCGGGCGAGGGCCCGCAGGGCGGTCATCCGCTGAGCCCGGAACTGGCCTCCGCGCTGTCGAGCGCGCGCCGCCGCGCCGGGCGGGGCGGCGACCGGTACGTGGACACCGCCCATCTGCTGCACGGTCTGCTGGAGTCCGACCCGGCCGTGCGGGGCTCTCTCGGCGGTCCGGCACGGCTGACGAGGGTCCTCGGCTACCTGGCGCAGCGCAGCATCGGCTACGGACTGCGCTGGCAGCGTGCGGCGGAGGGGGCCGGTCGCCGCGCCGCCCGGCACGGTGCCGCCGACGGGACGGGGAGTACCCCGGACGGCCACGGCCGTGGGCCGTCCGGCTGGTCCCCGGCGGCGGTGGCGGCGCTGGAGGACGCGCTGGGGCGGGCACGGGCGCGGGGCGGCGCACGGGCGGAGGGCGTGGACCTGCTGGACGCGCTGGTCGCCGATCCGTGCTGCCGGGCGGTGGAGGTGCTGCGCCGTGCGGGTGCGCCGCCCGTGGCACCCCCGGCGCCGTCCGCCGTCGAGCCCGTTTGTCAGGAGTGTAGTTGCTGACACTCCTGTCGGCCTGTCATGATGTGCCGGTGCCCGACTCGAAACCGCCGACCCTCCACGGCCCTTCCGCCCGGAGTACCGGACTCGCCCTCGCCCTGCTCTCCGCCGTCGCCTTCGGCGGCTCCGGGCCCGCGGCGAAGCCGCTGATCAACGCGGGCCTCGAACCGCTGCACGTCACCTGGCTCAGGGTCGCCGGCGCCGCCGTGCTGCTCCTGCCGCTCGCCTGGCGCCACCGCGCCCTGCCGCTGCGGCACCCGGCGCTGCTGGCCGGTTTCGGGTTGCTGGCCGTCGCGGGTGTGCAGGCCTGCTACTTCGTGGCGATCTCCCGCATCCCGGTCGGGGTGGCGCTGCTGATCGAGTACCTGGCGCCCGCGCTCGTGCTCGGCTGGGTGCGCTTCGTCCGGCGGCGGCCGGTGTCCCGGGCGGCCGGGATCGGGGTGGTGCTCGCCGTCGGCGGACTGGCCTGCGTGGTGGAGGTCTGGGCCGGGCTCGGCTTCGACCCGCTCGGTCTGCTGTTCGCGCTGGGCGCGGCCTGCTGCCAGGTCGGCTACTTCGTCCTGGCGGACCACGGCGCCGACGGCGGCGCGGCCCCCGACCCGCTGGGCGTCGTCGCGTACGGACTGCTGATCGGCGCACTCGTGCTGACGGCCGTGGCCCGGCCGTGGGAGATGGCCTGGCCGGTGCTCGGCGGGCGGGCCCAACTGGCCGGTCTGCAGGTGCCCACCGCCGCGCTGCTGGTCTGGATCGTGCTGGTGGCGACCGTGGCCGCGTATCTGACCGGGGTGATCGCGGTGCGCAGACTCTCGCCGCAGGTGGCGGGGGTGGTGGCCTGTCTGGAGGCGGTGGTGGCCACCGTGCTGGCCTGGGTGCTGCTCGGCGAGCGGCTGTCGGCGGTACAGCTGCTGGGCGGTGCCGTGGTGCTCGCCGGGGCGTACGTCGCGCAGCGCGCCACGCCGGCGGCGGCGCCCGCGGTGCCGGTGACGGAGCCGGTGGGCGGTGGTGGCACGCCGGGGCGGGAGGATGTGGGGGACGGCACAGCGGGCGGGGCGGGCAGGCGGTTGTCCGAGGACACCCCCGCCCCGTAGGGTGCGGTCGTGCATTTGACCGTGTTGCCGCCTCCCGCCTGACAGGGCGGGCCGCCGCAGAGGATCCGCACCGGGGCGCCGTCGCGCCGCCGGGCCGGTCTCCGCCGCCCGCGTACGGGACCACAGACCACCTCCCGAGGTACGCGGAGTACTCACACGTGTCGAATTCCGTTTCTCCTGTTCCCGTCGTCGGCGCCGCTGCCGGAACCAGTGGCTCCGCTTCCGCCGCCGGACCCGCGGGCGCGCTGCCCGTGCGGCACGGCCTGCTGTACCTGGTCGTCGCCGGTGTCGCCTGGGGCACCGCCGGTGCCGCGGCCGCCCTGCTGTACCGCGCCAGCGACCTGGGCCCCGTCGCCCTGTCGTTCTGGCGCTACGTCGGGGGGATCGCCCTGCTGCTGGCGTTCCTCCCGCTGCGCGCGGCCCGGCGCGGCCGCACCGTCTCCGCCCCCCGGGAGCCGCGCCGCCGCCGGGTGGCACGGACCGTGGCCACCGGGCTGGGGCTCACCCTGTTCCAGACCGCCTACTTCGCGGCGGTGCAGGCCACCGGACTGGCGGTCGGCACGGTCGTCACCCTCGGCGCCGGGCCCGTGCTGATAGCACTCGGCGCCCGGCTGACGATGGACGAGCGGCTGGGCCGGGGCGGTCTCGCGGCCGTCCTCGGGGCGCTGGCCGGTCTGGTGGTGCTGTGTCTGGGCGGCGGCGGGGCGACGGTGCGCCCGCTGGGCGTCGGCCTGGCGCTGCTGTCCGCCTCCGGGTACGCGGCCGTCACCCTGCTGACCCGGTGGATGGGCCGGGACGGCGGCGGAGGCGACCCGTACACCACGACCACCTGGGCGTTCGGTGTCGGCGCGGTGTGCCTGCTGCCGCTGGGCCTGGCCGAGGGACTGCTGCCGCGGACCGCCGTCGACCCGCTGTGGGTGCTGACCCTGCTGGCGTACACGGCGGCGGTGCCCACCGCTCTGGCGTACGCGCTGTACTTCGCCGGCGCGGCGGTCGTCCGGGCCGCCACCGCCTCGGTGATCATGCTCATCGAGCCGGTGAGCGCGGCCGTGATCGCCGTCGTGCTGCTGGGCGAACGGCTCACCGCGGCGACGGTGCTGGGCACCGCGCTGCTGCTGGCCGCCGTGGCGGGACTGGCGGTGGCCGAGGCCCGCTCGTCCGCCGGGGAGCGGCGGACGGCCCGGGCGGTGGCCGGGGCCTGAGGGGTCCCGGGGCCCGACGCGGCGGGCGGGCGCGGAATCCCCGCGCCCGCCCGCTCAGAACGCGGCGAGATAGCCGGGCACCGCGACCCCCGGCGCCAGGTCGTCGGCGGGGACGGGCGGACCGAGGGTATGCCGCACCGGCAGGACGCCGCTCCAGTGGGGGAGGTCCAGATCCTCCGGTTCGTCGTTCGGGCCGCCGGTGCGCACCTTCGCCGAGACCTCCGCCAGGTCCAGGGCGACGACGGCGGTGGCGGCCAGCTCCCGGGCGCTGGGCGGGCGGGTGTCGGCCGAGCGCCCGGGGACCGCCTGGTCGACCAGGGCGTCGAGCGCCGTCGCCCGCTCGGCCGGACCGGTCACCTCGCGGGCGGTGCCGTGCACCACCACCGAGCGGTAGTTGACGGAGTGGTGGAAGGCGGAGCGGGCCAGGACCAGGCCGTCCAGGTGAGTCACCGTCAGGCACACGGGCAGCCCGTCCGCGGAGCCGCCCGCCGTCCGCAGCGGGCGGGAGCCGGTGGAGCCGTGGACGTACAGCCGCTCGCCGATCCGGGCGTAGAGGGTGGGCAGCACGACCGGCGCGCCGTCCCGGACGAAGCCGAGATGGCAGACGTACCCCTCGTCGAGGATGGCGTGCACCAGCGTCCGGTCGTATGTGGCGCGCTTGCGGCCGCGGGTCGGAACCGTGCGCTGGGTGGGGGCGTAGGCACTCCCCGGGGCGGTGGCGGACATGGCACTCACTTCCTGTGTGTGTCTTCGAGTCGACTCGTCGATGCGTCGACTTGTCTCCGGCCTGCTCCGATATTTTGTAATAGTGCATAATTGGCTATGTGCTAGGAGAATATCGGATCGAAGGGCGGCGCGCAGCCGAGATCGCCGCCAGCGTGGAGCGCGGGGTGGGATCGGGGGAGCTGGCACCCGGGCAGCCGCTGCCGCCGATGCGGGAGCTGGCGGCCGGGCTGGGCGTGAACCCCAACACGGTCGCTGCCGCCTACCGGCTGCTGCGCGAACGCGGGGTGATCGAGACGGCCGGACGGCGCGGCAGCCGGGTCCGGCCGCGCCCGGCCAGCACCTCCCGCGAGGCGATCGGGGTCGAGGCGCCCGAGGGTGTGCGCGACATCTCCACGGGCAACCCGGACCTGGCGCTGCTGCCGCCGCTGGACGCCGCGCTCACCGCCGCCGCGGCCCGCCACCGGGAGCGGCCGGTGCGCTACGGCGACTCCGCCGTCACCGCTTCCCTGGCCCGGCTCGCCCGGGCCGCGTTCGACGCCGACGGAGTGCCGTACGGGCCCGTCGCGGTCACCTCCGGCTCCCTGGACGCCATCGAGCGGGCACTGCTGGCCCACCTGCGGCCGGGTGACGCGGTCGCAGTGGAGGACCCGGGCTGGGGAAGTCTGCTGGACCTGGTCCCGGCGCTCGGCCTGCGGACGGTGCCGGTCGCCCTGGACGACGACGGTCCGCTGCCGGACGCGGTGGAACGGGCACTGCGGACCGGCGCGCGGGCGCTCGTCGTCACCGACCGGGCGCAGAATCCCACCGGTGCGGCCGTCACCGCGGAGCGCGCCCGGGAACTGCGCCGGGTGCTGGCCGGTCACCCCGGCGTCCTGCTGGTCGAGGACGACCACGGGCACGGCATCGTCGATCTCCCCCTGCGCCCCCTGGCCGGCGCGGACGGCCCCACGGACCACTGGCTGCTGGTGCGCTCCACCGCCAAGGCGTACGGCCCCGATCTGCGGCTGGCCGTACTGACCGGCGACGAGGTCACCGTCGGCCGGCTGGGCGGACGGCAGCGGCTCGGGCCCGGCTGGGTCAGTCATCTGCTCCAGCACACCGTCACCGCCCTGTGGGAGAGCCGCGCCGTCGACCCCGCCGGAGTGGCACGCTCCTACGGCGCCCGCCGCGAGGCGCTGGCCGGCTCCCTCCGGGCGCGCGGTCTGGCGGCGCACGGGCGCAGCGGGATGAACGTGTGGGTGCCGGTCCCCGACGAGACCGGTGCGGTGGCCCGGCTGCTGCGCGCCGGATGGGCCGTCGCCCCGGGAGCCCGCTTCCGGATCGACTCACCGCCCGGCATCAGGCTGACCGTCTCGGAACTGGCCGTACACGACATCGAGCCGCTCGCCGACGCGGTGGCGGCGGCCGTCCGGTCCGGTGAGCCCAGACGCTACGGCTGAGGTCCGCTCCCCGGGGACCGGAGCGGACGCGCCGGGCGGTCGGCTAGGTCCGCGCCCGCCGGGCCCCGCCCTGGGTGAGTGCCGCGCCGGCCAGCACGATCAGCGCGCCGACGGGGGTGTTCCAGGTGAGCCGCTCGCCCAGCAGGGCGACCCCCGCCGCGGTGGCGATCACCGGGATGAAGTAGGTGACCAGGGTGGCCCTGGTCGGTCCGATCTCGGCCACCAGCCCGTACTGCAGCAGGAAGGCGACCCCGGTGCCCAGTACGCCCAGCGCGGCCACGGCCAGCAGCGGCCCGACCGGGAACGCGGCCGGGAAGGAGGTGAACAGCGGGGTGACGACGGCCAGTTGGGCCGTGCCCAGCAGAAGCTGCGAGGCGGACATCGCCAGGTTCGAGCCGCCGGTGTTCGCCAGCGTGCGCCGGACGTAGGCCCAGCCGACCGCGTAGCTCGCCGAGGCCACCAGCGCCAGGACCGTGCCGGTGGCGTCGTGTCCGATGCCCTGCCCGGTGAAGCTCCGCCAGGCGCCGAGCACCACCAGGACCCCGGCGAAACCGATGCCGAGTCCGGCGATGCCGCGCCTGGTCGGCCGGTCGTCGGAGAGGGCGGCCAGCGAGAGCAGCATGCTCCACAGCGGGGTGGTGGCGTTGCAGATGCCCGCCAGAGTGGAGGAGACGGTCAGCTCGGCGTAGGCGAAGAGGGTGAACGGCAGCGCGTTCAGCAGGAAGGCGGCGACGGTCAGGTGTCCCCAGACCCGCGCCCCGCGCGGCAGCCGCTCCCGGCGCAGGAGCAGCACCGCGCCGAGGACCGCCGTGCCGAACACCATCCGGCCCAGAGTGACCTGGAGCGGGGCGTACCCCTGGGTGCCGACCTTGATCAGCAGGAAGCTGAAGCCCCAGATCAGGCAGAGGGCGGTGAAACGGATGCGCCAGTCGACGGCGGGGCGCCGGACGGGACCGGCGGGCGAGAGCGGGGGACCGGCGGGAGGCCCGGCGGCCGGGGTGCCGCGAAGGGGAGCGGTGGTGGACATGCGGCTACGATCGCGCTCTCGACGATTAAGAACAAGTGAGATTCTCTCTACCCAACCGAGTAGCATCGCTTACATGTTGAACCTTGAGCGGCTCCGTATCCTCTGCGCCGTCGCCCGCCACGGCTCGGTGCGCGGCGCGGCCGAGGGGCTGCACGTCACCACCTCGGCCGTCTCCCAGCAGATGGCCAAGCTGGAGCGGGAGACCGGGCAGCAGCTCCTGGCCAGGAACGGCCGCGGTATCCGGCTCACCGACGCCGGACGGCTGCTGGCCGAACACGCCCGGCGCATCCTCTCCCAGCTCGAACTCGCCGAGGCCGAGTTGGAGGCCCACCGCGGCCAGGCCGTCGGCGAGCTGGTGCTGGGCGCCTTCCCGACCGCCGCCCGCGGTCTGTTCCCCGCCGCCCTGGCCGCGCTGCGCGCCGATCACCCCCGGCTGCGCGTCCGTATGCGGGAGCTGGAGCCCGAGGACTCGGTGCGGACGCTGGTGCGCGGGGACATCGACCTCGCGGTCGTCCTGGACTGGTACAACCGCCCGCTCTCCCTGCCGGGCGGACTGGCCAAGGCGCCGCTGCTGGACGACCTCGCCGATGTGGCCATGCCCGCCGACCATCCCCGGGCCGGAGCCGAGTGGGTGGAACTGGCGGACTTCGCGGACGACGAGTGGATCTCCTGGCCCGGTGGGGAGTTCTGCCACGACTGGCTGCTGTTCACCCTGCGCGGCCAGGGCATCGAGCCCAAGTTGTGCCACACGGCCGGGGAGCACTCCACCCAGCTCGCCCTGGTGGGTGCCGGGCTCGGGGTCGCCGTCGCCCCCCGGTTGGGCCGCGGACCGCTTCCCCGCGGCATCGCGGTCGCCCCCGTGCGGCACCCGATGAAGCGGCACGTCTACGCGGTCTGGCGCGAGGACGCCGACCGCAGGCCGTCCATCCGGGCCGCGGTGCGGGCGCTGCGCGGTGCCGCGGAGGGCATCACCGAGGACCGGTGGCCGGTCCGGGAGGAGGGGATCCGGCCGCTGGCCGGCCGGTGAGCGGACCGCCGCCCGCCCGGGTCCGGACGGGCGGGCGGCGGAGCGGGGACGGAGAGGACGGGCAGGCGGCGGCTCAGCCGAGCCGTACGGAACCGCCCTCGACCGAGACGTTCGCCTGGGCCAGCGGCTGGGTGGCGGGACCGCCCTGCACCGAGCCGTCCGCGATGCTGAACCTGCTGTTGTGGCAGGAGCAGACGATGGCGCCGTCGGCCACCGAACTGACCAGGCACCCCTGGTGCGTGCAGACCGCGGAGAACGCCTTGTACTCGCCCGGGTTCGGCTGGGTCACCACCACCTTCTGGTCCTTGAACACCGTGCCGCCGCCCTCGGGGATGTCGGATGCCTGGGCGAGTTCCTGGCCGCCGTCGCCACCGCCGGCCTCGTCGGACTGCTCCTGCCCCGACTGGCCGGACTGCTGGTCGGCGGAGCCGGAGTCGACGTAGCCCGAGTCGTTGCCGGAGTCCGAGCAGGCGGTGAGCGTGGTGGCGAGCGAGACCGCGCCGGCCGCCGCGAGGACGGAGCGCCTGGAGGTCAGTGGAGTCGATGCGTCGGTCATCTGGGCACTTCCCTGCTTCCTGCGGTACGGGACTGTGGGAACGGGATCACAGGACCATACGCACCGCGGGGCCGCCGTGTTCAACCGCGGGCGCACGACGGGGGACGGGGGGAGGGACCCGGCGGAAAACCCGGTGGAGGCACCGCGTACGGCGGATAGCCTGGCGGAATGCTCCCTGAAGTCACCGCCACGCGCTATGTGACGCCGCTGCGCGAGGGCGGCTCCCTGCCCGGTCTGGTCGAGGCCGACGACCTGGGCACCTACGTCGTGAAGTTGCCCACCCAGCGGCATTGACCTGCGATGATGCGGCCACACCCATGGCTGACCTGCGCAGACGAGTCTTTCAGCTTCTTTCCGGGGCGTGCCGCTTTACGCAGCCGATCCTCCCCAGGCGCTCCCCAGCAGTGCGGATGCTCCCCAGATTCCCCCAGGAGGTGTCGTCGGTACGGGCAGCGGCAAGACCAGGACCGTCGCTGCCATAGGCACGCTGAGTGACCGCCGCGAGCGGGACCTGCGAGCCTCGGTCAGCGAGGGTAGCCAGCCCGACATTGCGAGGCTCACCGAGGTGGTTATGAACGCCTACAGCAAGGTCGGAGCCGCCCGCGGCCAGGAGACCTGGATTCAGGCGGCCCGCCAGACACGCATCGCGCTCCGCCGCTTCGAGAACTGCTTCTTAGTCCGGAAGGGGCATCGGGACTCACCGAGCTCCTGGCCCGCGAACTGCGCGCCCGCGGCCGCCGGGTCGACGTGGGTGAGGCCGACAGCGGCCGACCTGCCGCATCGGCGATGACCTACCACGCCGAGCCGGGCTCGTCGGACATGGTGGCGCCGACCCGGCTGGGAGCTACCGCGGAGCTGCGCACCGACCGGTGACCGGTCGGTGCGGACCCGGTCTACCGGTTCGCGGCTTCGCGAGAGGCGAGCCGGTTCGTGCGACCGACCGCGCGGCCCACCGCGTTACGCACCGCGAGGCCCTGCCGGGTTCGGGGCACCATGAGCCTGGAGAGCAGACCGACGCGTCGCTGCCGCGGACCTACCTCACGGCGGAGCCGCGACTCGTAGGCGGCGAAGGCGCGGACGTGATCACCGGGATGGGCGGTGAGTTCTTCTGCGAGGGCGTACGCGCCCGCCATCGCCATGCTGGACCCGTCGCCCAGCAGGGCTGTCGCCGCCGCCGCGTCCCCGAGCAGTACGACCCGTCCGCGGGACCACGAGGGCACCCGGACGGTGGTCAGGGGGTCGAAGAACGGAGCCGGGTGATCGAGGAACGCCGCCACGAGTTCCGGTGCCCGCCACGGCACGTCGGCGTAGGCGTCGGCCACGGTCTGCTTGTGAAGGGCGATGTTCTTGCGGTCGTGGGGCGCCGGCTGTTCGGCCCGGAAGGTGAAGATCGCGAGTGGAGTGGTCCGCGAGGGGTGGACGACCAGCATCCGGTTCGGCACAGTCAGCATCGTCATCTCACTCGGATCCTCGATGGCGTCGGGTTCCAGCGGCACGGTCGCGCCGTACAGGCCCAGGTCGCTCGCGAACTGCTGCTCGGGTCCGAATACCAGGCGCCGTACGGTGGAGTGCATCCCATCGGCACCGACTACCAGGTCGAAGCGCCGTGGCGCGGACCGCCGGAAGGTGACGTCGACCCCACCTCCGTCCTGGTCGAGAGCAGTGACCGTGTCGTCGAACAAGAACTCGGCCTCGGTCTGCGCCGACCGGTGGAGTACCTCGGACAGGTCGGCTCGGGTCACCTCGACCGTCGGCGTCTTGTCAGAGGCGAGCGGGAGTTGCAGGATTCGCCTGCCTCCGGGGTCGAGCAGGGTCAGCGACCGATTGCGGGTGGCGAGCCCGCGGAGCTGCGGGAGGATGCCCATGCGGTCGGCGACCGGGATCGCGGGCCCCTTCACGACGATCGCGCTACCACCGGAGCGCAGCTGCCGGGCGTGTTCGACGACCGTCGGCCGGTGTCCATTCCGGGAGAGCCAGTACGCGAGTGCAGGCCCTGCAATTCCAGCACCGACTATCAGCACCTCGGGCTTCTTCATGACGATGACCTCTCGGAGTGTCGATGACCAGGTCCCGGCGAGCGCCGGGCCGGGTCTCAGGGAGCGGCGGCACGGGGCAGCGCAACCGGAACCAAGGTACGAAATGCTTCGTACCTCAGTGGAGCACATCCTTCAGGTATGATTCAAGTCGTACCTGAAGGGGGTGCCGCGTGGCCGGGAAGAACCTGGTCGGCCCGGAGGCCGATGCGCTCGATCTGGGTGCGGTATTTCGTGCCCTCGCCGACGAGCACCGTCGTTCGGTGATGACGAAGTTGGCCGCCGACCGCAGCGACAGCGAGTGGGGCTGCAACTCGTTCGGTCTTCCGATCTCGAAGCAGACCCAGACCCACCACTTCCGGGTCCTCCGCGAGGCAGGTCTCATTGACGAGATCGACTACGGCAACCGCAAGGGCATCCGACTGCGACGCGCGGACATCGAGAAGAGGTTCCCCGGGCTGCTTGCGCTCCTGGGAGCAGAGCCTCCGGGCGGTACCGCTCCTCGCTGAGTGTCGGCGTCGTTTGAACTGTGATTCCGGCTCACCTTCCGGGCTCTGTGGCTATGTTGGGGGCGGCGGCTTCTGGATCATGGTGAGAGCAGGATGCGGCGTCGTGGCAGGTCGAAGTTGGCGCGGCCGTACATCTGTCTGTTCAGCAGCTTGATCCTGGTGACGTTGCCCTCGACTGCTCCGGACGTGTACGTGGTGGCGAGGGGGGACTGGATGGCCGCGCGGTCGCGTCGCATGCCGTTGGCCGGAGCTCGCAGTTCGCGTTGGCCGTCAAGGCGTACGTCGGCGATCCGGACATCGAGGGCCAGATGCTCGCTGCGGCGATCCCGGACCATGAGGGCCGGACGGCGGGCGTACTCGGCGGTCGTCGCCGGTGCGGGGTTGCGTTCGCACGGCGACTCGAGCCTCCACATCCGTCAGCACCAGCTGGTCGACCTTCACTCCGACACCAGGCAGTAAAAGGTTCGCGACCTGAACCTCACCCATTACCACTGATAGCTGCCCAACGACCCCCAAAATAGCGACAGAGCCCGGAAAGCGAGCCAGAACCACTTCTCAGAGGGCGTTTATGCAGGCTCGGCCCTATATGCGGCTCTCATCCCTGCCCTGCTCTGAGAGCTTTCATCCCGTAGGCGGAGAATGACCTTCTCCGGAGCAGAGGCTCGGCCACCCGTCTCGTTCGCTTCTGTGCTCGCAAGTCCGTCTGGTTTGAAGATGCCACGGAATTGCCTGATGGACAGCGGAACCGAGCCCTCCGGCCCACCCGTGATCACGCTACGCCGTGAGCGAGCGCAAGCCTTACCCCAGCGACCTGTCCGACGCCCGATGGGCCCTGATCGAGCCGACACTGGCGGCCTGGCGAAAGGCCCGCCTCGACCGCAGGCCAACCGGGCAGCCGGCCAAGGTCGATTTACGCGACGTCTTCAACGCGATCCTGTACGTGAACCGCACGGGAATTCCCTGGAAGTACCTCCCGCACGACTTCCCGAACCACGGCACTGTCTATGCCTACTACGCCGCGTGGCGTGACGAAGGAATCTTCGTCCAGCTCAACTACGACCTGACCGGACTGGCCCGCGTGAAGGAAGGGCGCAAGCCCGAGCCAACCGCCTCCGTGATCGACACCCAGAGCGTGAAAACCTCCACCAACGTGCCCCTGAACAGCCAGGGGACCGACGCCGCCAAGAAGATCGTCGGCCGCAAGCGCGGCATCCTCACCGACACGATCGGCCTCATCCTCGCCGTGACCGTCACCGCCGCCGGCCTGTCGGAGAACGCCCTGGGAATCCGCCTTCTCGACCAGGCGAAGGAGACGTACCCCACCATCTCCAAAAGCTGGGTCGACACCGGCTTCAAGAACGCCGTCGTCGAGCACGGCGCCCGCCTCGGAATCGACGTCGAAGTCGTCAACAGGACCCCGGAGACCCGCGGATTTCAGGTCGCGAAAAGGCACTGGGTGGTCGAGCGGAGTATCGGTTGGATCATGATGCACCGCCGCCTCGCCCGCGACTACGAGACCCTCACCGCCAGCTCCGAGGCCATGATCCACATCGCCTCGCTCGACAACCTTGCCAAGCGCATAACGGACGAGACGACACCCACCTGGCGGGAAACGTACTAGGAAATAAACGGCAATATGTCTACTTCAAACGCCCTCTGAGCTTGTCGTTTAACGAAGCGGGGGCCTTGGGCTGCCGCCCTGATGGTGCGGGAGTCGTGGAAGCGGCCGCCGTGCTCATGAATCTGCGCCAGGATGAAGCCGTGGATGACATCGCTTGCCGCCCTGCCCATCCCCATGAGTTAGCCGCCGTCGCCGAGTTGCGGTGGCGGTGGGTGCAGGAGTTCTACGGAACCCCCGACTCCACGCTGGACGAGTTCGTTCCCCGGTTCGTGGCATGGGCCCGGGATGCCGATTCCTCGCATCGGTGCATGGTGATGGTCCGTGACGGCGTTGTGATTGGCATGGCCTGGCTGGCGATCACGCAACGTGTGCCGCATCCGCGCGCGTTCGAGCGGATGTCGGGTGACGTGCAGTGCACGTACATCGTGCCCGATGAGCGCGACCGTGGCCTGGGTGGCGAGCTGATCGAGGCGGTTTTGGCGTGGGCAAGGGACCTCGGTCTTGAGCGGGTGACCGTGCACTCCAGCGACCGGGCGGTTTCTGCGTACTCCCGTCATGGATTCAAGGTCTCTCCGCGTCTGCTCCAGGTCGAGATGGGGCAGGGCCGCGCGGGGTGAGTCCTTTGACCGGTGTCCGGAGCGAGTCGCTGGCCATGTTGTCGCGGTTCCGGACGGACTTCTATGGGTGTCCCACGGACCGCTCGGACGCGTTGTTCGAGCTGACGGACGCCCTCCTTTGCGCGGAGGGCCCGGTCAAAACGCTGGTGGATCTCGCACTCGCCCCCGAACACCGGCGAGGTCACGGGGCTCTGTACGGCGGGCTCAACCAGGGGCGGATCGACCTCGGCCGGCTCCGTCGGGCCCTGGTCGGCCTGCCGTTGCCGAGAGCGGCGGACGGCAGGCTGGTCCTGGCCGTCGACGTATCACCCTGGCTGAGGCCGGATGCCGCGACCTGCCCGGACCGTTCGTTCTGCCATACCTACGGCCGGGGCCAGAACGAGCACCGGATGATTCCTGGCTGGCCGTACTCGGTCGTGGCTGCACTGGAGACCGGCCGCAGCTCCTGGACCGCCGTGCTGGACGCCGTTCGGCTGGAGCCGGGCGCCGATCTGGCGGCCGTAACCACCGCCCAGCTCCGTGAGGTCACCGAGCGGCTCGTCGCCGCTGGTCAGTGGCGGGAAGGAGACCCGGAGATCCTGGTCGTCCTGGACTCTGGATATGACGCACCCCGCATCGCTCACCTCCTGTCCGGCCTGCCGGTGCAGATTCTTGGGCGGCTCCGGTCTGACCGGGTCATGCGACGACCGACACCGCCGCGCGTCTACAACCCGAAGGGCGGTCGCCCGCCCAAGCACGGTGGCGAGTTCGTCTTCGGCGACCCTGCTACGTGGGGCACGGAGCAGACCGTGACTACCACGGACACCCGGCTCTACGGGAAGGCCACCGCGCAAGCCTGGGACCGGCTCCACCCCGGCTCACCCGCCGGGCGGCCTGGCTCGACCACGACGGGCCACTGCCCATCATCGAGGGCACCGTCATCCGCCTGAGCGTCGAGAAACTGCCCTCCGGTGGGGTCAACAAGCCAGTCTGGCTCTGGTGGTCTCGAACCACAGCCACAGCCCAGGACGTCGACCGCTGCTGGCAGTTCTTCCTGCGACGCTTCGACATCGAGCACACGTTTCGCCTGTTCAAACAGACCCTGGGATGGACGAAGCCCCGTCTCCGGGACTCCTCGGCGGCAGACCGCTGGACGTGGCTCGTGATCGCTGCCCATACCCAGCTCCGCCTTGTCCGTCCACTGGCCACCGACCTCCGGCGCCCCTGGGAAAGGCCGACGCCACCCAACAAGCTCACCCCGGCCCGAGTCCGGCGAGGGTTCAGGAACCTCCGCGCGAAAACGACGTCGCCAGCGCGTGCACCGAAACCCTACCGGCCCGGCCCGGGACGTCCACCCGGCTCGAAGAATCAGCGGCCTGCCACACGCCATGACGTGGGACGCGTCCTGGCCACTGGCCAGGCATACAGTCGCCCCACCCATCACAAGGTGGGAACCAAACCGTGGCGCGTTGGATAAATGACAAGGTGAGAGCCTGTGAACAAACCCCGTCTGCGCGCAGCGGCGTCCGGTGCGCCCGCCCTTCGGGCGGACGGCGTTTTGTTCACAGGCTCTGAGCTGAACCGCTGACGGGGTGGTTCCGGAATACGTCAGAGACCTGCCTTCTGCCAGCAGCAGAACACCGGCCCGGCCGGGCTCGACGATCACTACAGTCCAGGCTCATGACGACAGTTACAACGCGCACGATCGAATACGCGGCCGACGGCCTGACGATGATCGGGCACCTCGCGCTCCCGGCCGGTGTCGACCGTCGGCCCGCTGTCCTGGTCGGGCCCGAGGGGGTGGGGCTCAGCGACGTCGAGCGCCGCCGGGCCGATGCGCTCGCCGAGCTGGGATACGTGGCGCTGGCCTTCGACCTCCACGGCGGGCGCTATTTGGGCGACCCTGAGGAGATGTTGGCCCGTTGCATGCCGCTGCTCGCCGACCCCGACCGGATGCGAGGCATCGGCCACGCGGCGCTCGACGTGCTCCGCGCCGAGCCGCGGACCGACCCGGACCGGATCGCCGCCGTCGGCTACGGCACCGGGGGCGCAATCGCGCTGGAACTCGGGCGCGACGGCGTCGACCTGCGCGCGATCGCGACAGTCAACGGACTGACCACGGGCCGACCAGGCGAGACGGCGCGCATTCACTGCCCGGTGTGGGCCGGGGTCGGGTCGGAAGACCCGATCATGCTGCCCGCGCAACGGGACGCGTTCACCGCCGAGATGCAGGCTGCGGGCGTCGACTGGCGCCTCGTGGTCTACGGCGGCGCCTTGCACGCCTTCCATCACCCACCGGTCGACCACATCGTGCTTCCCGGGGTCGGTTATCACCCTCAGCACGCGCAGCGAGCTTGGCGGGACGTCGTCGACCTGCTCGCCGAGTGCCTGCCCATAACGGAGTGATCTGGGCAGACTGCGGTTTGTTCACAGGCTCTGACAGCTCGTTGCTTCGAGGCATCGCTCTGGGGAGCGTCATTCGGACTCCTGCGGACGGCGGTGTGCGGGGATGCCGAGGTGGACGGCTGGTCGCTGAGCTCGGCGTTGGGTCTCGTCGCGCTTCGCGCGGAGGAAGGTGAGGGTGAGGTCGATGCCCTCGATCTCACCGATCCAGCCTTCGGCCTCGGCCTGCGTCCTGCGTTGCAGGAGGTCGGCTTCGAGCTCGGAGAGCCGGGCGAGCATCTTGGGATTGACGTGGAGCATCGGGCAGCGGATGCAGGCGTGCCTGTGCTGGCAAGCGGTGCCGTAGGGGCGTCCGCAGGATCCGAGCTCGACCTCGCGGCGGCCGAAGTGCTACTCGAACTCGGCCCACTCGTCAGAGGTGGTGTCTCGGTATTCGTCGGTGGGACGGATCTGGCGCCGGTGTTCCAGGTGCTCCTGGTAGTGGCGGATGACGTCTTCGTCGAACACCGCGACGTAGCCGCGAGTGGTCTGGACATTCAGATGCCCGAGCAGGGCCGCGCCGATGTGGATCGGCAGGCCGCTGTTGACGAGTTCGGTGATGAAGATCCGGCGGAAGTCGTGTGGGGTGAACTTCGGCCCCTTAAGTGCGTGTCCTATGTGGTGGTCGGCTCGTTGTCCGGGCATGGGGAGTGCTCGGTGGGGATGGATCGTTCCGGACGGCCTGTGGGAGATCGCGCAGCCGCTGCTGCCGCTGGCGAAGGTGCGGCCGCAGGGCGGGGGCACGCAGAACACCCCTGATGAGGCGGTGTTCGCCGCGATCGTCTACGTCCTGGTGAGCGGCTGCGCCTGGCGGGCGCTGCCGCCGTGCTTCGGGATCTCCAAGTCCACCGCCCACCGCCGCTTCCTGATCTGGTCCCGGGCCGGAGTGTGGGGCCGGCTGCACCAGGCGGTGCTCGACAAACTCGCCGACCACGGTCTACTCGACCTCTCCCGGATCATTCTCGACTCGGCCCACGTGCGGGCTAAAAAGGGGGCGAACACACAGGTCCGAGCCCCGTGGACCGAAGCAAGCCGGGTACCAGGATGCACATCCTGTCCGACCGGTCCGGACTGCCCCTCGTGGTCGGCATCTCAACTGGCAACACCCACGACAGTCAGGGACTGAGGCCCATGCCGGCCGGCCTCCAAACGGGACACGACCCCGGCCGAGGCCGCGACTACACCTTCGGCAAGCTCCACGCCGACAAGGCCTACGACAACCCTGACCTGCGCCGATGGCTCCGCGGCAAACGCATCGCAGCACGGATCGCCCGCAAGGGCGTGGAATCCAGCGAACGGTTAGGACGCCACCGCCGGGTGATCGAGCGCATGGTGGCCTGGCTCACCGGCTACCGTCGCCTCTCACCCCGCTACGAGCGCCATTCCCGCAACTACCTGGCCTTCCCCGGCCTGGCCGCAGCCCTCTGCTGCTACAAGCGACTGATCCGCCTCACCACATAGGACACGCTCTACGGCGGCGGAGCTGCGCGCGTACACGGCGAAGCTGGAGGCCGCCGTGTCCTCGGTCGACTACCGGCGCGGCATTCTATCCGAATTGTCCGGCATCCTGGAGGTGGCCGTCGATGACAAGCGGCTCGCCAGGAACCCCGTGCGCGCCAAATCGGTGCGGTGGCCCAAGGTGCCGCGGGAGCGTCGGGAGGCGTGGTCGCTGGAGACCGCACTCCGAGTTCGTGATGCGATCAGCCCGCGGCACCGGGTGGCCGTTGTCCTCGGTCTGGGCTGCGGGCTCCGCCAGGGCGAAGTATTCGGGCTGAGCCCGGGGGACGTCGACTGTGCGCGGGGCGTCCTCCACGTTCGCCGCCAGGTTCAGACGATCAGCGGCAGGTTGTTCTTCGCCCTGCCCAAGGGGGCGAAGACACGCACCGTCGACATGCCCCGCTCGGTGGCCGAGGAGCTGAAGCGCCACGTCGAGACGTTCCCGCCGGTGGAGGTGGAGCTCCCGTGGGGGATGCCGGAGGTGGACGGACCCGCGCAGGAAACTCCCCCTTCTGGTCACCGCGCGGTTCGGCAACGCCGTGGCCGTGGACACGTGGAACACCTACACCTGGAAGCCCGCCGGCCAAGGTCGGCATCATCCCGCCGCGCCCCGAAGGGGCCAAGCCGTGGCAGTGGGAGGCGGCGCCGAGGGACGGCTTCCACGTGCTGCGGCACACCTACGCATCGGTCATGTTGGAGGCGGGGGAGTCCGTGGTGACTCTGGCGCGCTGGCTCGGGCACTCCTCGCCGGCTGTCACGCTCGGTTACTACGCTCACTTCGTGCCGGAGGCCGGGAGCAAGGGGCGCACTGCCATCGACGGGCTGCTGGGGCGGCGGGGGAATCTGCGCGCCGGTCGAAACTCCCCAGATTCTCCCCAGGGCTGATCGCAGGGGATTCCCCGGTTTGTGTGTGTCCGGAACAAACCATGGATTGCAAGGCTCGGGCATCGGATAGCCTGGCGAAATGCTTCCCGAAGTCACCGCCACGCGCTATGTGACGCCCCTGCGCGAGGGCGGCTCGCTGCCCGGGCTCGTCGAGGCCGACGACCTGGGCACCTACGTCGTGAAATTCACCGGCGCCGGCCAGGGCCGCAAGACCCTGGTGGCCGAGGTGCTGTGCGGGCGGCTGGCCCGGCGGCTGGGGATGCGGGTGCCCGACCTGGTGGGCATCCAGGTCGACCCGGTCATCGGGCTGGGCGAGCCCGACCAGGAGGTCCAGGAACTGCTCAAGGCCAGTGGCGGGCTGAACCTGGGGATGGACTTCCTGCCCGGCTCGATCGGCTTCGACCCGCTCGCCTACCGGGTGGACGCGGCCGAGGCCGGGCGCGTGGTCTGGTTCGACGCGCTGGTGGGCAACGTCGACCGTTCCTGGCGCAACCCCAACATGCTCGTCTGGCACGGCGACCTGTGGCTCATCGACCACGGCGCCACCCTGATCTGGCACCACAACTGGCCCTCCGCGGCGCAGGCGGCCGTCCGGCCGTACGACGCCTCCGACCACGCCCTGGCACCGATGGGGCCCGACCTCGCCGCCGCGGCGGCGGAGCTGGCGCCGCGGGTGACGGAGGAACTGCTGGCCGAGTGCGCGGCCGGCATCCCGGACGAGTGGCTGGCCGGCGAGCCGGGCTTCGACACCCCGGACGCGGTGCGCCGCGCCTATGTCGAGGTGCTGGCGGCCCGGGCCGGTACGGTCCACGAGCGGATCACGCTCGGTGTCCCGAGCCAGGACGGGCCGTCGAGGGCGCCGGGCTGGCTGCGGGACTGGGCGGACGCCGTCAGCGGGCTGCGGAAGGGCGGACAGGAGCGGTGAGCGGACGCACGGACGGACGGGACGTCTTCGAGTACGCCGTTCTGCGCGTCGTCCCCCGGGTGGAGCGCGGTGAGCTGATCAACGCCGGGGTCGTCGTGTACTGCCGGGCCCGGTCCTACGTCGCGGCCCGCGTCGAACTGGACGAGGACCGGCTGCGGGCGCTGGACCGGGGCGTCGACGTCGAGGGCGTGCGGGCCGCGCTGCACGCCGTGGAGCGCGTGTGCCGCGGGGGAGAGGCGGCGGGGCAGGCCGCCGCCGACGACGCGGGACGGCGCTTCCGCTGGCTGGTCGCGCCCCGCTCCACCGTCGTCCAGCCCGGCCCGGTGCACACCGGTCTGACCGCCGATCCCGAGGCGGAGACCGAGCGCCTCCTGGAGGTACTGGTGCGCTGAGGGCGGGCGGCTTCCCGCTCCGCGCGCCCGTGAGCCCCCGGAAGAGGGAACCGGCACGGGGGCGCGGAGTGGGCTGGGACTCACTCGCGCCGTGGGCCGTTGACAGGGCCCGCACCTGCTTCTAGCGTCACGTCCACCACGGATACTAAGCGGTTGCTCAGGCAGCGGGGAGCGAGGGAGTCGGCATGTCCACCACCGAACAGCGGGTCGCGATCGTGACGGGCGCGGCACGGGGCATCGGCGCCGCCACCGCCGTCCGGCTGGCCGCCCAGGGGCGGGCCGTCGCCGTGCTCGACCTGGACGAGGCGGCCTGCCGGGACACCGTGGAGAAGATCACCGCGGCGGGCGGCAGGGCGCTGGCGGTCGGCTGCGACGTGTCGGACGCCGGACAGGTCGAGGCCGCCGTGACCCGGGTGGCCGGGGAACTGGGCGCGCCGGTCGTCCTGGTCAACAACGCCGGGGTGCTCCGCGACAACCTGCTGTTCAAGATGAGCGACTCCGACTGGGACACCGTGCTGAACGTGCATCTGCGCGGCGCCTTCCTGATGTCCCGGGCCTGCCAGAAGCACATGGTCGACGCGGGCTTCGGCCGGATCGTCAACCTCTCCTCCAGCTCCGCGCTGGGCAACCGGGGGCAGGCCAACTACTCCGCCGCCAAGGCCGGTCTGCAGGGCTTCACCAAGACCCTCGCCATCGAGCTGGGCAAGTTCGGCGTCACCGCCAACGCGGTGGCCCCCGGTTTCATCGCCACCGAGATGACCGCCGCCACCGCCGCCCGTGTCGGCATGGGATTCGAGGAGTTCCAGCAGGCCGCCGCCTCCCAGATCCCCGTCCAGCGGGTCGGCAGGCCCGAGGACGTCGCGAACGCCATCGCGTTCTTCACCGGCGACGAGGCGGGCTTCGTCTCCGGCCAGGTGCTGTACGTGGCCGGCGGACCGCTCGACTGACGGCCGGAAGACCCTCCACCGGCCCATCGGTCCACCAGCCCACCAGGAAACGGAAGAGACATGTCAGTGCGGGACAGCGGCAGGGTCGCCATCGTCACCGGGGCGAGCCGCGGCATCGGCTACGGCATCGCCGAGGCGCTCGTCGCCCGCGGCGACCGGGTGTGCGTCACCGGCCGCGACGAGAAGACCCTGGAAGAGGCCGTCGGGCGGCTCGGCGCGGACCGGGCCATCGGAGTGGCAGGGAAGGCGCACGACGAGGCACACCGGGCGGAGGTGGTCGAGCGCACCATGGCGGCGTTCGGCCGGGTGGACCACCTGGTCAACAACGCCGGCACCAACCCGGTCTTCGGCCCCCTCGCCGAGCTGGACCTGGCCGTCGCGCGCAAGGTCTTCGAGGTCAACGTGCTCTCGGCGCTCGGCTTCGCCCAGCTCACCTGGGCGGCCTGGCAGCAGGAGCACGGCGGCACCGTCGTCAACATCGCCTCCCTGGCCGGGCTGGGCGCCTCCCCCTTCATCGGCGCCTACGGCATGAGCAAGGCCGCGATGGTCAACCTCACCCTCCAGCTCGCGCACGAGATGTCGCCGGGGGTGCGGGTCAACGCCATCGCCCCGGCGGTGGTGAGGACGAAGTTCGCCGCCGCGCTCTACGAGGGACGCGAGGAGGAGGTCGTCGCCGGCTATCCGATGGGACGGCTCGGCACGCCCGAGGACGTCGCCGGCGCCGCGGCCTTCCTCACCTCCGACGCCTCCGGCTGGATCACCGGCCAGACCCTCGTGATGGACGGCGGCAAGCTCCTCAACGCCGGGATCGGCTGACCCCGGACGCCCCGGCGTCCACGGGCTCCGCACACCGCGCGCAACCGGCGTGAACCCCCCGGTGCCGGGCCGCCCGACCGGGCCGCCCGGCACCGGGGTTTCCGCCCCGCACGCTCCTTCGCCCTCCGCCGCGGACTCTCGCTCCTCCTCGCTCACGAGGGGTGCCGACTCCGTCACGTGCTGCGGTATGGTCTGCGGCGTCGTCGGCGCGGCAGACCCCAACGGGCCTGCCGGGGGCCTGCCGTACGTGCGGCCGCACGCGCGCGAAAGGCGCGCCTCCCACCCCTCCCGCCGGCGGACCACCCCCTGCGCACGGCCCCAGGCACCAGTGGCATCGCCGACCGAGGAGCGTTACGAGTGTTCAGCCAGGACAGGCCTCTTCTGAAGGGCGCGGCCGCGGTGGTGGCGGCGGCCCTGCTCGCCGGATGCGGCTCGCTGGTCGAGGGAGACGGGCGTGCCGGTGGCGCCGACAGCGCGCTCACGGTCGGCACCACCAGCGCGCCCACCTCCCTCGATCCGGCCGGCGCCTGGGACGGTTCGTGGGAGCTGTTCCGCAACGTCTACCAGACGCTGCTGTACTTCCCCGCCTCCGGCGGCACCCCGGAACCCGACGCCGCCCAGCGCTGCGCCTTCACCGACAAGGCCAGCAGCGTCTACCGCTGCGTCCTCAGGGAGGGGCTGGCCTTCTCCAACGGAAACCCGCTGGACGCCGAGGCGGTGAAGTACTCCCTGGAGCGCACCCTCACCATCGAGGCCGACACCGGTCCCGCCCAGTTGCTGCAGAGCATCGACCGCATCGAGACCTCCGGCGACCGGACGGTCGTCTTCCACCTCAGGCGGCCCGACGCGACCTTCCCGCTGGTGCTCGCCACCCCCGCCGCCTCCCTGGTCGATCCCTCGGTCTATCCGGCCGACCGGCTGCTGGACTCCGCCACGGTCACCGGCTCCGGACCGTACCGGCTGGCGTCGTACGAACAGGGCGAGCGGGCCGAACTGGTCCGGAACAGGGAGTACGAGGGCTCCGCCGAGATCAAGAACGCCGCCGTCACCATCCGGTACTTCGAGGACCCGGCGGAGATGGTCGGCGAACTGGGGAAGGGCGGGATCGACCTGACCTACCGGGGACTGACCCCCGAACAGATCTCCGACTTCCGGCGGAACCGCGACGACCACCCGGGCGTCAAGCTCAGCGAGGTCTACGGCACCGAGATCCGCTACCTGGTGTTCAACCCGGAGCACGGCCCGGCCGGCGAGCGGGCCGTCCGCCGGGCCGTCGCCCAGGTCATCGACCGCGAGGCACTGGTCAGCGAGGTCTACGAGGGCACCGCCGCGCCGCTGTACTCCATGGTCCCCAGCGGGATCACCGGACACACCAGCGCCTACCACGAGGAGTACGGCGACGAGCCCGGTGCGGAGAAGGCCAGGGCCACCCTGGAGGAGGCCGGCATCACCGGGCGGGTGCCGCTGACCCTCTGGTACACCACCGACCGCTACGGGGCGGACACCGAACGGGAGTTCCGCGAGATCGAACGGCAGCTGGAGGAGTCGGGGCTGTTCGAGATCACCCTGGAGGGGCGGAGGTGGCGCGAGTTCCAGAAGGGGGTGGCCGAGGGCGAGTACCAGGTGTTCGGCCGCGGCTGGTTCCCGGACTTCCCGGACGCGGACAACTACATCTCGCCGTTCGTCGGCGAGGAGAACGTCCTGGGAGCGCCGTACGAGGACGCAGACCTGACCGGCAGGCTGCTGCCCCGGTCCCGCAGGCTGGGCGACCGGGGCGCGGCCGGCGAGGTCCTGGCGGAGGCCCAGAAGATCCTGGCCGAGGACGCCCGGCTGCTGCCCCTGTGGCAGGGCAAGCTCCACATCGCCGCCCGTGACGACGTCGCCGGTGTGGAGTGGAGCATCGACTCCTCGACGATCATGCGGATGTGGGAGCTCTCCCGCAAGAAGAGCTGGTGACGGCCGGATCTCCCGTACCGCCGTGCCGCTGTCGGTGGGCCCCGGTACGTTCTGAGGGCGCGTCCGGGAAGGCGCGCGGAACCGATACCGGAGGTTGTCTCACGTGAACGGCATGCTGCCCGATTCCTGGCACAAGGTCCTCGGCGACGAGCTCGGGAAGCCCTACTTCAGGGAGCTCACCGAGTTCGTCGAGGAGGAGCGGGCACGCGGACCGGTCTACCCGCCCCGGGAGGAGGTCTTCGCGGCGCTGGACGCCACCCCCTACGACCGGGTCAAGGTGGTGATCCTCGGCCAGGACCCGTACCACGGCGAGGGGCAGGGGCACGGGCTGGCGTTCTCGGTGCGCCCCGGGGTGCGGATCCCGCCTTCCCTGCGGAACATCTACAAGGAACTGCACGCGGAGCTGGGCTGTCCGGTCCCCGACAACGGCTATCTGATGCCCTGGGCCGAGCAGGGCGTGCTGCTGCTCAACGCGGTCCTGACGGTCCGGGCCGGGGAGGCCAACTCCCACAAGGGCAAGGGCTGGGAGAGGTTCACGGACGAGGTGATCCGCGCCGTGGCCGCCCGGCCCGATCCGGCCGTCTTCGTGCTGTGGGGGGCCTATGCCAGGAAGAAGCTGCCGCTGATCGACACCGGGCGGCACGCGGTGGTCCAGGGGGCCCACCCCTCGCCGCTGTCCGCGAAGAAGTTCTTCGGCTCCCGCCCCTTCACCCAGATCAACGAGGCGATCGCGGCGCAGGGGCACGCCCCGGTGGACTGGTGCGTCCCCGACCTCGGGGCCTGATGGCGGCCGGGCCGCCTCCCCCGGGGGCCGGCCCTCAGTCCAGCTCGTAGTCGAAGGTGTAGGTGACGGAAGGCTCGCCGTGCACGGCGGTGAAGCCGCCCGCCCCCCGCAGCCCGGCCAGCTCCCCGGTGCCGGAGCCGGGCACCACCTCGAAGACGCAGCGCACGGTCGCCTTCTCGTCGAAGGTGCCGCGCTCGGCGAGGACGAAGCTGCCCCTGCGGCCGTCGACGGTGCCGGTGAGCAGCTCGTGGCCGCTGAAGCTCCCGGCCGAGTCCGGATTCCCGGAGGTGTACACGGTGGTGTAGGCACACGCCGTCCCGGCGGCCTCGATGCCGCCGGTGAAGTGGTTGGTGACGGTGGTGGCGGTCAGCCTCGGGCCGTCCTCGACCTCGCGCAGAACGGGCTCCCGCCAGTCGGCGAAGGTGAAGCTGCCGGTGGTGTGCGTGGGCATGGGAACTCCTCCTTGACAGGGTGCGCGGGACCGCCCCGCGCCGGCTCGCCACCACCCTGCCGCCCGTACCTGACACCTTCTGTCAGGTACGGGCGGCAGACTGGCGTCATGCGCGCCGACCGTCTGCTGCGGATGCTCCTGCTGCTCCAGAACCGGGGCCGGATGACCGCCCCCGAGCTCGCCGCCGAGCTGGAGGTCTCGGTCCGCACCGTCTACCGCGACGCGGAGGCGCTCATCGCCTCCGGCGTGCCGCTGGCCGCCGACCGGGGGCCGGAGGGCGGCTACCGCCTCATGGCGGGTTACCGCACCCGGCTGACCGGGCTCACCGGGGAGGAGGCCGACTCCCTCTGGCTGGCCGGCATGCCCGCCGCCGCGGCCGAGCTCGGGCTGGGCGCCGGACTGGCCACCGCCCAGCTCAAGCTGCGGGCCGCGCTCCCGGACCGGCTGGCCGAGCGCACCCGGCGGATCTCAGAGCGCTTCCACCTCGACGCCCCCGCCTGGTTCCGGGACGCCGACCCGGTACCGCAGTTGGCGCGGGTGGCGGAGGCCGTCTGGGAGCAGCTGGCGGTGCGCGTCCACTACCGCCGCTGGCGCGGTGAGGTGCACCGCGAGCTGCACCCGCTCGGGCTCGTGCTCAAGGGAGGCATCTGGTACCTGGTCGCCCGTGCCGCCGCGGTCCCCGGGGACCCCGGGGACCCCGGGGAGGGGGAGCGGGCCGTGCGCACCTACCGGGTCTCGCGCATCCTCGCCCTGGACATCCCCGGCGCGCGCTTCGAGAGGCCCGCGGACTTCGACCTCGCGGCGTACTGGGCGGAGGTCTCCGGCCGGATGGAGACCGGGCGCCACCGGGGCGAGGCGCTGCTGCGCCTGTCACCGCGCGGCCTGCGGCTGCTGCCCATGCAGTTCGGCGCGGTGGGCGCGCGGGCGGCGGCGGAGGCGGACGGACCGGACGAGGACGGCTGGGTACGGGTGCTCCTCCCGGTGGAGAGCACTCCCGTGGCGGTGGGCGATCTGCTCCGGCTGGGCACGGAGGCCGAGGTGCTCGGCCCCGCCGGACTGCGCTCGGCGGTGGCGGACGCGGTGGGAACGCTGGCGCGCCGGTACGGGCGGGGCGACGGTGGCGGTCGGCCCCGTGACGGCGGCTGACCGGGCTCCGCCCGGGAGCCCGCCGGTGCCTCCGCCGGAGGTGTCAGCGGAGGCTCCGGCAGAACCCGTCCTCCAGTCCGTGCGGGTCCCAGCCGGCGACGGAACCGGCCACATCGCACATGCCGGGGCCGGCGGGGCCGGAGCGCGCCGGTGGCGTGCCGCCTGCAGGGGCGGGTGCCGGCGTGTGCGAGGGGGCACCGCCGGGGGTGTGCGCGGGCGCGGGCAGGGGCCGGGCGGTGCGGGAGGGCGTCCGTTCGGACGGCGGGCGCCGCCGCTCGGGTGCCGGTGCGGCGGTCCGGGCGGGCGGCCCGGTACGGCGGGTGGGCGGTGCCGCCGGAGTCCCGGGCACGGTCCGCGGGCCGGGGCGTGCCACCCGGCGGGGAGTGGGGGCGGCCTTCCCGCGCGGTGCGGGAGCCGGCCGCACGGCGGAGGGCCCCGGAGCGGACCGGCGGACCGGCTCGGTCCGCTCCGGCTCCCGGCTTCCCACCCCGTCCGCTCCGGCTTCCGCCCTGTCGGCCCGGTCCCCCCGGCCCTTCTCGCTCTTCTCATCCCGTCCGCTCTCGCCGCCCGTCCCGTGGCGCCCGGTCCGCTCCCGTTCCCCCGGCACCCGGGTCAGGCTCTCCCACGCCGGACCGGGGTCCTCCAGGGGGCCGGCGTGCCGCTCGGCGGGAAGGGAGGCGGCGGGCCGGGGCGGCAGTGTGCCGCCCGCCGCCCGGGAGTCGCCGGCCACCGTGGTACAGCCCGCCGCCGTCACCGCCGCCAGCCAGGCCCCGATCAGTACCAGGGCGCCGGTCCCGGTCCTCATGTCTCGCACCCGGACAACTCTGCCGACCGCGGCCGCCACCGGGGAACCCCCACCGGAGTGACACCGGCGGCCCGGCGGCACTCGTACGGCGTACGGAGCGGGGCGTACGGGTGAGCGGACGGGCGGCGGCTCAACGCCCCAGCATCCCCGCCAGCAGCTCGCCCAGCCCGGCCCGCAGCTCCTCCACGGCGGGCACCGTCGAGTGGTAGGAGCCCGCGGTGCAGGAGAACATCATCCCGTCGCACCAGGCGACCAGCGACAGCGCGTGCCGTTCGGGTTCGGCGGACCCGGCGGCGGTCATCATCGCCACCAGCGGCTCGCGGAAGGCGTTGCCGCCCGTCCGGTCGTAGACGGCCCGCAGGGCGGGGCGCCGGGTCGCCTCCAGGGCCAGTTCGTAGCGGGCGACCGCCAGATGGCGGTGGTGGGTCAGATAGCGGTGCAGGGTCCGGGCCAGGGCCTCGGCCAGCGCGTCGGCCGGGTCCCCGGAGTCGCCGGGCGCCGGCGTCCGCCGCGGTTCCAGCACGCTCGCCTCGCGCACCGCCAGCCGCCGCACCGTCAGCTCCAGCAGGGCCTCGCGGGTGCGGGCGTGGTTGGAGGTGGAGCCCTGCGGCAGACCGGCCGCCTCGTCCACCGCGCGGTGGGTGAGCCCGCGCAGCCCCCGTTCGGCCAGCAGGCCGATCGCGGTGTCGGCGATCAGTTCGGTACGGGCGGGGGGACGGGCGGTGCGCGGAGCCATGCCGCCAACCTACCGGCTGCACTACAGCTGTAGTAGGCTGCTGGTGTCACTACAGCTGTAGTAACGACTTCTCCGTCACCGTCCACACCGGGAGGGCGCCTCATGCACCAGCCCCGAGCCGTCGTCGTCGGAGCCGGGATCGGCGGCCTGACCGCGGCCGCGGCGCTGCACCGGCACGGCTGGCGGGTCACCGTCCTGGAACGCGCCGCCGCGCTGGAGCCGGTCGGCGCGGGAATCGCGCTGGCCCCCAACGCCCAGCGGGCCCTGGACGTCATCGGACTCGGCGACGCCGTCCGCGCCATGTCCGCCTGGCAGGGCGAGGGAGGGCTGCGCACCCCCTCGGGCCGCTGGCTCTCCCGCACCACCCAGGACGCGGCGGCCGAGCGCTTCGGCGGACCGGTCGTCATAGCCCACCGCGCCGACCTCGTCACACTGCTCGCCGCCCGGCTGCCCCAGGGCGCCGTCCGCACCGGCGCCCCCGCCCGGATCGCGGACCCGGGGGCGGCGGACCGGCCCGCGACGGTGCGCACCGGACGCGGCGAGGAACTCGCCGCCGACCTCGTCGTCGCCGCGGACGGCATCCACTCCGCCGCCCGGAGCGTCCTCTTCCCCGGCCACCCCGGGCCCCGTTACGCGGGATTCACCGCCTGGCGGTTCGTCGCCCCCGCGCCCGGACGGCCCTTCGCCCCCCACGAGACCTGGGGCCGCGGCGCGCTGTGGGGGACCGTCCCGCTCCACGACGGCCGGGTGTACGCCTACGCCACCGCCACCGTCCCCGCCGGGACACGTTTCCCGGCGGGCGAGCGGGCCGAGCTGCTGCGCCGGTTCGGCGGCTGGCACCACCCCGTGCCCGAGCTTCTGGCCGCCGTACCGCCGGACGCGATCCTGCGCAACGACGTGTACCGCGCCGCCGCCGCGCCGCCCGCCTACCACCTGGGCCGCACCGCCCTGCTCGGCGACGCCGCGCACGCCATGGCGCCCAGTCTCGGCCAGGGCGGCTGCCAGGCGGTCGAGGACGCCGTCGTGCTGGCACACCACGCCGCCGGCGGAGGCGCGGAGACGGTACGCGCCCTGGCCGCGTACACCCGTGACCGGCTGCCCCGCACCATGGACGTCGTACGCCGCTCCACCCGGGTCGGCCGGCTGTTCACCCTGTCGTCGGTTCCCGCCTGCGTCCTGCGCGACGCCCTGGTCGCCGCCGCCAACCGGGTCGGTCCGCGGCTGGCCCTGCGCAGCCTCGACGGCATCGCCGACTGGCGGCCGCCGCCGGAGTCGTATGCTGCCGGGGCACGGCGGCCGCGCACCGCGCCGGAGTGACGGCGACGACAGCGGCGGCAGCGACGGTGAACGACGGCGAGACCGGGGAGGCCCTGTGAAGATCGGTGTGATCGGGCTCGGTGACATCGCGCGGAAGGCCTACCTGCCGGTGCTCACCGCCCAGCCGGGCCTGGAACTCCACCTCCACACTCGCACCCGCACCACCCTGGACCGGATCGCCGACGCCCACCGGATCCCCGCCGCGCAGCGCCACTCCGACCTCGACGCGCTGCTCGCCGCCCGGCCCGACGCGGCCTTCGTCCACGCCCCCACCGAGACCCACCCGCGGATCGTCACCCGGCTGCTGGAGGCCGGGGTGCCCACGTACGTCGACAAGCCGCTCGCCTACGAGCTGGCCGAGGCCGAGCGGCTGGTCCGCCTCGCCGAGGAACGCGACACCGCGCTGACCGTCGGCTTCAACCGCCGCCACGCCCCCGGCTACACCCAGTGCCTGGAGCATCCGCGCGAGCTGATCCTGATGCAGAAGAACCGGGTCGGGCTGGCCGCCGACCCGCGCGAGGCGGTCTACGACGACTTCATCCACGTCGTCGACACCCTCCGCTTCCTGCTGCCCGGCCCGGCCGGGCACACCGACGTCCGGGCGCGGGTCAGCGGGGGACTGCTGCACCACGTGGTGCTCCAGCTGTCGGGCGACGGCTTCACGGCGATCGGCGTCATGAACCGGATGAGCGGCAGCACCGAGGAGATCCTCGAGGTGGCCGGGCAGGACACCAAGCGCCAGGTGTCCAACCTGGCGGAGATCGTCGACCACAAGGGCCAGCCCAGCGTCCGCCGCCGCGGGGACTGGGTGCCGGTGGCCCGCCAGCGCGGCATCGAGCAGATCACCCTCGACTTCCTGGACGCGGTGCGCGCCGGGCGGCGGCCGAGCGCCGCGGACGCCCTGCGCACCCACGAGCTGTGCGAGCGGATCGTCACCGGCGTACTGGAACAGTCCCGCTGACGGACGCCCGCCCCGCCGTCCGGCCCCGCACCCGGCCGGCCGCCGCGACGGCGCCGGCCGCCAGCAGCGCTCCCAGCGCGGCGGCCGGCACCCAGTCGCCCAGCCGTACGTACGGGCTGGTCCCCGAGGCCAGCGGCACCTCGTACACCGCCGCCCCGCGGTGGTCGGTGCCCAGCCGCCCGCCCACCGGCTCGCCGCGCGGACCGTGCACCGCGCTCACGCCGGTCAGGGTGGCGTGCACCACCGGCCGCCAGGTCTCCGCCGCCCGCAGCGCCGCCAGGGAGGCGTGCTGCTCCGGTGCCCAGCTCTCCTGGAAGGTGGAGGTCGCCGACTGGGCGACCAGCAGTTCGGCCCCGTCGCGGGCCAGCGCCCGGCTCATGTCGGGGAAGGCGGACTCGAAGCACACCAGCAGACCGGCGGCCGTGCCGTCCGCGTCCGCCACCACCGGGTTCTTCCCGCGCCGGCGGTCCTCCTCCGCGGCCCGTCCCACCGAGGTCGCCCAGCCCAGCAGGGAACGGGCCGGTACGTACTCGCCGAACGGGACCAGCCGCATCTTGTCGTAGCGCCCGGTGGGGCCGCCGGGACCCACCAGCACCGAGCTCTTGAAGATCCCCGGCCGGTCCGAGCGCCGCGCGTCCACGTTGACCAGCAGCGGCGCCCCGACCCTTGCGGACAGCCCGGCCAGCCGGTCCCGCAGGTCGGAGCGGTCGTCCAGGTCGTGGCCGACGCTGCTCTCGCCCCACACCACCAGGTCCGCGTCCCGGCCGGCCAGTCCACGGGTCAGCCGGGCCCCGGTCTCGAAGCGGACCTCGGGACCCTCGACGACCCCCGGCTGTACCACCGCGACCCGGACCGTGCCGGACGGCCGGGGCAGCGGCCCCCACGCCCAGACCGCGGCCGGCACCAGCGCGCACACCACGGCCGCGGCCACCGCGGCGGTACGTGCCCGGGGGAGCGCGACCAGCACCGCCAGCACGGTGTTCACCGCCACCAGCCACACCGTCACCAGCCACACCCCGCCCAGCGAGGCCAGCCGCAGCGCGGGCGGCACCTGCCACTGGCTCGCTCCGAGCAGTGCCCACGGCCCGCCCAGGTACTCCCAGGAGCGCACCAGTTCGATCACCAGCCACGCCGACGGCAGCAGGACCACGGCCGCCAGTGCCCGCCCCGGCCCCGGCGTGCCGCCCAGCAGGCGCCGGACCAGCCAGCCCCAGGGCGCCCACAGCAGTCCCAGCAGGGCCGCCACCACGAGGAGGAAGACATGCAGACTCGGGGCCAGCCAGTGGTGCGTGGCCAGCAGGAAACCGGTGCCGCCCAGCCAGCCCTCCACGGCGGCGCGGCGTCCGCCGCCCGCCGTCCGGAGCAGCAGCAGCCACGGCACCAGCGCCGCGTAGGCCCACCACCACAGCGACGGCTCGGGGAAGGCCGCGGCGGGCAGCGCGCCCGCCACCACCGCGAGCGCCCCGCGCCGCCACCGTACGCCCGAAGCCGCCCGCATGCCGTGCCTCCTCACCCGGCTCGGGAACCAGTGTGCGGGACCGCCGCCGCCGCACGGAACAGAGGACCGCGCCCCGGACGGTCCGGGAGAGGAACCAGTCCCTCCGGGTTTCGCCGGTCCGTTTGCGGGTCACCGTTCCCAGGAAGCAGCCGGTCATTGCCCCCCGGACGCGGGGGACGGGCAGGAGCGGGGAGCGGGAACGGAGCACGGCCGGGAGAAGAGGGTGGTGGAGGAGATGACCGCGGCGGAACTGCCCCTGCTGGTGGGCGTCGACGGCTCCGAATCCAGCATGCACGCGGTGGACTGGGCCGCGGACGAGGCGGCCCGGCACTCGGTGCCGCTGTGCCTGCTCCACGCCGTCACGGAGTGGACGGACACGGAGCACGCCCCGGACACCCTGGTGGCCGCCGCGGCGGAGCGCGCCCGCCGGCACGCCCCCGGAGTACGGCTGACCACCGACGTCCGCGCCGAGGAGGCCGCCGACGCCCTGACCCGCGCCGGCCGCAACGCGCTCGCCCTGGTCGTCGGCTCCCGGGGACGGGGCCGGATCGCCGAGCTGCTGCTGGGATCGGTGGGCCTGGCGGTCGCGGGCCGGGCCGACTGCCCGGTCGTCGTCGTACGGGGCCGGGACGCCGCCCGCCGTGGCGAGCGCGGCCGGGTGGTCCTGGGTGTCGGCGACCCCGTCGACGGCTCACCCGCCGCGCGCTTCGCCTTCCGCGCGGCCGCGGCCCGGCGCTGCGCGCTCCACGCGGTGCGGGTCTGGCACCGCCCGGCCCACGAGGAGCGGCAGCACCCACTGCTCCGGGGCCGCCCCTCCGGGGCCCGCCACCGGGAGGCGATGGACCACCTGGACCAGGTCCTGCGCGGCACCGCCCGCGAGTACTCCGGGGTCGACCTGCACATGCGGGCCATGGAGGGTCCCACCCGCGCCGTGCTGCTGGACGAGGCACGCGGCGCGGACCTGCTCGTGGTCGGCGCCCACCGCAGACAGGACCACCTCGGCCTCCAGCTGGGCGTGGTCGGCCACACGGTGCTCCACCACGCCGACTGCCCGGTCGCCCTCGTGCCGGAGCACATCTGACCCGACTCACCGGACGGACCGCACATGCCGCACGCCGCCGACGCCGAACCGGCCGAACCGGCCGAGCCGCACAAGGAGGGCCCCGGGAGCGCCGGGACCCGGGACACCGCCGTACCGGCCCGGTGCCTGCGCGCACTGCGGGCCGTGGTCTTCGACACCGACGGGGTGATCACCGACTCCGCCCGGGTCCACGCCGCCGCCTGGAAGGAGGCCTTCGACGCCTGTCTGCGCCACTGGCGCGAGCGCTCGGAGAACGGCGCGGGGGCGACGGAGGGGCAGGCGGCGGCCGACCGGACGGACCGGTTCCGTCCGTTCGACATAGCCGAGGACTACCGGCGCCATGTGGACGGCAGATCCCGCATCGACGGCGCCGCCGCCTTCCTGGCCTCCCGGGGCCTGGACCTGCCGCCGGGCACCCCCCAGGACCTGCCGGGCGAGGGCACCGTCCGGGCCGTGGCCGCCCGCAAGGAGCAGCTGTTCACCGAGGCGCTCCGGCGGGACGGCGTCGAGGCCTGGCCCGGCACGGTGCGGCTGCTGTACGCCCTGCGCCGCGCCGGGACACCCATGGCGGTGATATCCGCCTCCCGGCACGCGAGGGAACTGCTCTCCACGGCCGGGGTGCTGGGGCTGTTCGACGAGGTGGTGGACGGCCACGAGGCGGCCCGGCTCGGTCTGGCAGGCAAACCGGACCCCGCGGTGTTCCTGGAGGCCGCCCGGCGGCTGGGCGTACCCGCGTCCGGGGCGGCCGTCGTCGAGGACGCGCTGGCGGGTGTCGAGGCGGGGCACCGGGGCGGCTTCGCCCTGGTCGTCGGGGTGGACCGGACGGCCGGCCCCACCAGCGCGCGGGATCTGCGGGAACACGGTGCCGACCTGGTCGTACGTGATCTGGCCGAACTGCTGACCGAGCCCGGCGACGGGACCGGCGAGGAGGGGGACTGAGCCCGTGGAGCGACACGAGGAGCAGTGGGAGTGGGGCTACGAGGGCTACGAGCCGGCCGGGGAACGGCTGCGCGAGGCCCTGTGCACCCTGGGCAACGGCTATCTCGCGACCCGGGGCGCGGCCCCCGAGACGGACGCCGGCGAGGTGCACTACCCGGGCACCTACGTGGCGGGCTGCTACAACCGCCTGGTGTCCGAGGTGGCGGGCCGGCAGGTCGAGAACGAGGACATGGTCAACCTGCCCAACTGGCTGCCCCTGCGCTTCCGGATCCCCGACGGCCCCGAGGCGTCCCCCGGCGCGCCCTGGTGGACCCCCGACCAGGACGGACTGCTGGAGTACCGGCAGGTCCTGGACCTTGCACAGGGCGTTCTGAACCGGACCCTGCTCCTCGAGGACCCGAGGGGACGGCGGCTGCGCGTCGAGCAGTGCCGGCTGGTGCACATGGGACAACCCCATCTGGCGGCCCTGCGCACCACGTTCACGGCGGAGAACTGGACCGGGACGCTCGAGGTGGAGTCCGCGATCGACGGCTCGGTCACCAACGCGGGCGTCGCCCGCTACCGCGCCCTGAACGGCCGCCATCTGACCGGTCACACCACCGGCGCCGCGGAACCCGACACCGTCTGGCTGCGCTGCCACACCACCACCTCCGACATCTGCGTCGCCCTGGCCGCCCGCACCCGCCTGGCGGGCACCGGCCCGGGCGGGCCCGCCGAACCCGTCGAGGCCGTCACCGAACCGGCCGGCCCGCGGCCCGCCCGGCGGCTGACCCTGGCGGTCCGGCCCGGGGAGCCGGTCACCGTCGACAAGACCGTCGCCCTGCACACCAGCCACGACCTGGCGATCAGCGATCCGCTGCGGGCCGCCCTGACGGACCTCGCCGACGCGCCCGGCTTCCCCGAGCTCCTCGGCTCGCACCGCGCCGCCTGGGCGGAGCTGTGGCGGCACGCCGACCTGGAGGTGCCGGGCAAGGCGGGCCACATCCTGCGGGTGCACCTCTTCCACGTCCTGCAGACCCTCTCCCCGCACACCGCCGACCTGGACGTGGGGGTACCGGCCCGCGGACTGCACGGCGAGGCGTACCGGGGCCACATCTTCTGGGACGAGCTGTTCGTCCTGCCCTACCTCAACGTCCACTTCCCCGAGACCTCCCGCGCCCTGCTGTCCTACCGGCACCGGCGGCTGCCCGAGGCCGTGCGGGCGGCCCGGGAGAAGGGGTACGCCGGGGCGATGTACCCCTGGCAGAGCGGCAGTGACGGCCGGGAGGAGACCCAGACCCTGCACCTGAACCCGCGCTCGGGCCGCTGGCTGCCGGACCACTCCCGGCTCCAGCACCACGTGGGCTCGGCGATCGCCTACAACGTCTGGCAGTACTGCCAGGCCAGCGGCGACACCGACTTCCTGCACACCAGGGGCGCCGAGACGCTGCTGCGGATCGCACAGTTCTGGGCGAGCAGGGCGGAGTACGACCGCGGACACGAGCGGTACCGCATCCGCGGCGTGGTCGGCCCCGACGAGTACCACGAGGCGTACCCGGACAGCGACCGGCCCGGCCTGGACGACAACGCCTACACCAACGTCACCGCCGCCTGGGTCCTGGCCCGCGCCCTGGAACTGCTCGGGATCCTCCCCGAGCCGCGCCGCCGGGAGCTGTGCGAGGACCTGGGAATCGGCGGGGAGGACACCGAGCGCTGGCAGGACGTCTCCCGGCGGCTTCGGGTGCCCTTCCACGACGGGGTCATCAGCCAGTTCGGGGGATACGGCGAACTGGCCGAGCTGGACTGGGAGGGCTACCGGAGGAAGTACGGCGACATCCGTCGGCTGGACCGGATCATGGAGGCCGAGGACGACACGGTCAACCGCTACAAGGCGTCCAAGCAGGCCGACGCGCTGATGCTCGGCTACCTGTTCTCACCGGCCGAGCTGGCGGGGCTGTTCCGGCGGCTCGGCCACACCCTGGACGACGAGCTGTGGCACCGCACGGTCGACTACTACCTGCGCCGCACCAGCCACGGCTCCACCCTCAGCTCCCTGGTGCACGGCTGGATCCTGGCCCGGGTACGGCGCCCGGACGCCTGGGGCTACGTGCAGGAGGCGCTCGTCAGCGACATCGCCGACATCCAGGGCGGCACCACCGCGGAGGGCATCCACCTGGGCGCCATGGCCGGGACGCTCGACCTCGTGCAGCGCGGCCTGACGGGACTGGAGACCCGTGAGGACGCCCTGTGGCTGGATCCGGTGCCGGTCCCGGAGCTGTCCGAGTTCGGCTTCACCATGCGCTACCGGCACCACTGGGGAGTGGCGGTACGGATGCTGGCGGGCGAGCTGTGCATCGGCCTTCCCGCGTCCGCCCAGGGACCGATCCGGGTGGTGCTGCCCGACCGGACCGTCACCGTCGGCCCCGGGGAGTCGTGCCGGCTGCGGCTGGCCGGAAACTGACCGGGCACCGACCGGAAACCGCCCCGGGGACCGGCGGGAGGACGGGGAACCGTCCGCCGGTCCCCGGGGCGGCCCCGGGCGCCGGCCGGATCAGCCGGGTTCCCGGCGGTCCGGACGGTCCGGGCGGTGGCTGGTCCAGTACGCGGTGCCCATGATCACGGCCGACAGGAGCAGCAGGGCGCCGACCGCGGGGTGCAGGATCATCAGGACCGGCAGCAGGGCGATGCAGACGGCCGCGAACAACCACGGCCGGGAGGAGCCGCCCGACGGGTCCGGCGGCGGGCCGCCGAAGTCCCGGACGGTCCACGAGTCGCCGAACTCCCGGAATCGGGCCGTGAGTTCGGCGTCCTCGCGCAGCGCTCGCTCGGTTTCGTTCAGTATGCGGAGTTCTCGGAGGGTGAGGCGGGAATCTTTCATCGTCTCGGTGTCCCGGTTCAACCTGATGCACGACGGTGGGGTTCGGCTGACGGGTACCCGTTCCGCGCGGGTCATCCTCCTGTTTTCGGCCGGTCTGTGGAGAATTCCCGGGATCCAGGGCGGGGACGCCCGCGGGCGCGGCGGTCAGCCGCCGCGGTACCGCAGGAGCAGCATGGCCGCGTCGTCGTGCAGCGGCCCTCCGACATGCCTCACCAGATCACGGCGCAGCGACTCCAGCGCGGAGTCCGGGCTCGCCTCCCGCAGCAGGAAGGAGCGCCGCTGAAGCGGGTAGAAGCGGCCGTCCGGATCGCGGGCCTCGGTGACGCCGTCGGTGTACAGCAGCATCTGGTCCCTGCGGCCGAGCGCCAGGCAGTACGGCGCGGGCGGCTTGAGGTCGAGCCCCAGGCCCAGGGGCGGCGAGGTCTCGGGGGGCTCCGCGAGCCGCGCCGTGCCGTCCGCGCGGACGACCAGCGGTGAGGGGTGGCCGTGGTTGAGCACGGTGACCGTGCGGTCCTCGTGCGTCTCCAGCAGCACGGCCGTGACGAACCGCTCCGCGGGCATGTGCCGGTTGACCGCTCTCTCCAGCCGGGCGCTGACCGCCGGCAGGTCCGGCTCGTCGTACGCGGCCTCCCGGAACGCGGCCAGGACCACCGCGGCCGTCTCCACCGCCTCCAGGCCCTTGCCCTGGACGTCCCCCACCAGCACCCGGACCCCGGTGGGTGAGTTGACGACCTCGTACAGGTCCCCGCCGATCCGGGCCTCGGCGACCGCGGAGGTGTAGGACACCGCCACCCGCAGATGGCCGGCGGCCCGGGGGACCGGACGCAGCAGCACCCGCTGGGCGACCTCGGCGATGGACCGCACACTGGCCAGCTCGGTCTCGTGCCGCTGCCGGACGGCCGCGGCGGCCAGCCCGGCCGCACCCACCCCGACCACCGACCCCGCCGCCGTGAGGCCGCGCACCGAGTCCAGCAGACCGTCGAAGGCGGCCAGGGAGAGGCACAGCACCAGGGCGAGCAGCCCGATCAGGGCGGCGCGGCGTATGCCGCCGACGAGGCTGGCGAAGGCGGGTCCGAGCGACAGCAGCGGCAGGAAGCCCACCTCCGGCCCCGCGGTCAGATCCACCACGGTGACGACGGTCATGGCCGCGAAGGGCAGGCCGGCCAGCAGTCGGTAGCTGTCGTCGTCGCGCTCGGCCAAGGTGAACTCCGGGGTCGGCTGCGGCTGCCCGCTGGCTGCCTCCCACCAGCTTCCCAGCCGGGGAGTGCGCGGGAAAGCGAACGGACCAGGTCGTGCCCACTCCCGCCGTGCGCCCCCGTACGGGCCGGGACGGCCGGGCACCGGTCCGGCCCGCCGCGCCGGCCCGGCTGACCCGATCGGCCCAGCCGGACGCCTCCCGCGCTGCCGTCGCGGGCCCGCCGCCGCACGCTGCGAGCAGGAACACGCCGGCCCCGGACAACCCGGCGGCGGGCAGCGCCGTCGAAACACGTACAGGAGGCAGCCATGAGGCACGGCCGGAGGGGATCAGCGGCACCGCCGCAGGGGGGACAGGGGGAGACGGTGGAGGACGGACGGACGGCGGGCCGCGCACGGGGCCGGCGAATACCGGCCGGGCGCATACGGACCGGGCACATACGGACCGGGCGGGCACCGGCCCCGCACGGCACCCGGCATCCGGCCGGCCCGGGACCCGGCCGGACCGCGCGGACACTGGCCGCGGCCCTGCTGGCACTCGGCGCGCTCACGGCGTGCACCGCCCGGAGCGGCCCGGAGCCGGGGGACACGGGGGAAGAGGGGGCGGGCACACCGCGAGCGGTGGCGGAACCGGCCGCCGGCGAGCCGCGCGAGGCGTTCACCGTCGTCGCGACCGGTGACATCATCCCGTACCCCTCGATCATCCGGCAGGCGCGGCTGGACGCGGGCGGCGACGGCCACGACTTCACCCGCATCCTGGCGGGTGTGAAGCCCGTCGTCGAGACCGCCGACGTGGCACTGTGCCACATGGAGACCCCCTACGGCGACGAGGACGGCCCCTTCACCGGCTATCCGCTGTTCCGCTCGCCGCCCGAGCTCGCCCGGGCGCTGCGCGCCACCGGCTACGACAGCTGCTCCACCGCCTCCAACCACAGCCTCGACGACGGCTTCGACGGGGTGCGCCGCACCCTCGACGCGCTGGACGCGGCGGGCGTACGGCACTCGGGCACGGCCCGCAGCGCGGCCGAGGCCGCCCGGCCGGCCCGGTTGGAGGCGGGCGGCGCCGAGATCGCCCACCTGTCCTACACCTACGGCACCAACGGCATACCGCTGCCCGAGGACCGGCCGTGGGCGGTCGGCATGCTGGAGGCGGACAAAGTGATCGCCGACGCCCGCGCCGCCCGCCGCGCGGGGGCCGACGTCGTCCTGGTCAGCGTGCACTGGGGCACCGAGTGGCAGCAGGCCCCGGACGCGGAGCAGAACAGGCTCGCGAAGGAGCTGACCGCCGCGCGCACCGGCGGCCGCAAGGACATCGACCTGGTGATCGGCACCCACAACCACGTACCGCAGCCGTACGAGAAGGTGAACGGCACCTGGGTCGTCTACGGGCTGGGGGACCAGGTCGCCAGCTTCGTCCCGGCGGACAAGCGCAGCGGCAACGAGGGCTCCATGGCCCGCTTCACCTTCACCCCGCAGCCCGCCGGCGGGGGCTGGGCCGTCACCCGGGCCGAGTTCCTGGTGGGCCACTCCGACATGGGGCCGCCCTTCCGGGTGGTACGCGCCACCGAACGGAACTTCCCCGAGGTGCACCGGCGGGTGCGCGAGGCGGTGCTGAGCAGGGGCGCCGCCGAGGACGGTCTCACCGAGGGCCGCTGACGCGGGACACGGCACGGGAGTCCGGGGGAGCCGCCCGGCCGGCGGCTCCCCCGGGACGGTTCAGTGCGCGACCTCGCCCGCGTGCGGGGAGACCGCCCCGGCCGCGATGAGCCCGAAGATCAGCAGGCCCAGCAGTATGCGGTAGACCACGAACGGCATGAAACTCCTGGTGGAGATGAACTTCATGAACCAGGCGATGACCGCGTAGGCCACGAAGAAGGCCAGCACGGTCGCGAAGACCGTCGGTCCCCAGGAGACGTGGCCCTCGCCGATCTCCGTCAGCTCGAACAGGCCGGAGGCCAGCACCGCGGGGATGGCCAGCAGGAAGGAGTAGCGGGCGGCGGCCTCCCGGCTGTAGTTCATGAACAGCCCGCCGCTGATCGTCGCGCCGGACCGGGAGACCCCCGGGATCAGGGCCATCGCCTGGGCCATGCCGTACAGCAGGCCGTCGCGCACGGTCAGGTGCTCCAGCGTCTTGCGCTCCCGCGCGGCGCGGTGCCGCCCGCCGGCCGTGTCGCGCGCCGCGAGCCGGTCGGCGACGCCCAGCACGACGCCCAGCACGATCAGCGTCGTGGCGATCAGCCGCAGATCACGGAAGGGGCCCTCGATCTGGTCCTTCAGCGTCAGTCCGAGGACGCCGATCGGGATCGAGCCGACGACGACCAGCCAGCCCAGTTTCGCGTCGTGCTCCTGCCGCGCCCGGCGGTCGTACAGCGAGCGGAACCAGGCGGAGGTGATCCGCGCGATGTCCTTGCGGAAGTAGATCAGCACCGCGGTCTCGGTGCCGATCTGGGTCACCGCGGTGAAGGCCGCGCCGGGGTCCTCCCACCCCGCGAAGACCGCGGTCAGCCGCAGATGGGCGCTGGAGGAGATGGGGAGGAACTCGGTCAGCCCCTGGACGAGCCCGAGGATGAACGCTTCGAACCAAGACATGACTGGGGTGTGCTCGTCCCTGTGTTGTTGTGATCATCGGTCAGGTCGGGCAGATGCTATGACCGGTGCGGGAAGGCGGGGGAAACAGCAGGCGAACACAGGGCCCCGGTGTGTACCGGAGCGGTGACCGTTCCGGCGCGCCCGGGCTGTCCGGGCGCCACCGCCGGCTCCGGCTCCACCTCCACGGCCGTCCCCCGCAGCCGCGCGCGTCTGCGCCAGGCGACGGCCGCCGCGGCCAGGCCGGGGACCGCTATGAAGGCCGTCGCCGCCAGGAAGACCGGCGAGGTGGGTGTCGCGGCCTGGCTGCCCGCGACGGCGTACGCGGCGGTGTTGGGCACACAGCCCAGCGCGGTGGCCGCCAGGAAGGCGGACCAGCGCATCCGGGAGACGGCGGCGCCGTAGTTGGAGACGGCGAACGGCATCCCGGGCAGCACCCGCACCACCAGCATCGCCCGGAAACCATGGCGGCTGAGCTGCCGGTCCCCGGCCTCCAGCCAGCGTCCGCGCAGCAGCGGACGCAGCGCCTCCTGCCCCAGCAGCCGCCCCAGTCCGAAGGAGATCCCGGCCCCCAGCACCGTCCCGGCCACCGCCGCGGCCGTGCCCAGGGAGGCGCCGAAGAGCGCGCCCGCCGCCAGGTTCAGCACCGGACGCGGCAGGAGCGCCGCCGTGCACAGCCCGTACGCCGCGGCGAACAGCACCACCGCGGCACCGCCGGAGAGCCGGGGGCGCCAGCCCTCGGTGAGCAGCCGCTGCGGCTCGCAGACGGCCACCGCGGTGGCGGCCGCCGCCAGCAGCAGGACGAGCAGGCACAGACGGGACCAGGGGGAGAACAGCAGCGCGGCACACCGGGCGGCGGGGCCGACGGACTGTGGAATGGGGACGGGCACCGGTGGAGCGTAACCGACGAAAACGGCCCGTGTCCGGCGCCGCGGGCCGCGCGGAATTCCACGGCACCGCCGTCACCAGGGAGAACGACCGGAGAGACGGGTCCGGAAAACCGTCCGGCGGCCCTCACCGTGTCCGGTGACCGCCCGGGTGCCCTCCGGTCTGCCGCCCCCCCGCCCGGTCCCGTACCCGCCCGCCCCCGCACAATGGGCGCATGACCGAGCCGGCGGAGGAGTCGCTGCCCGTGGTCCGCGCCGTGGACCAGGGCACCGCCCGGCTGCTCCCCGACGTGGACCGCCGCCGGGCCTGGCTGCTCACCGTCGACGACGCGCCCCAGTCGTACGTGGACCTCGACGACCCGACGCACCTGGAGTTCGAGTACGTGCGCCGCATCGCCCACGTCCTGGACCGTGCCGCGGCCCCCGGAACCCCGCTGGACGTCCTCCATCTGGGCGGCGGGGGCCTGACCCTGCCCCGCTATCTGGCCGCCACCCGCCCCGGCTCCCGGCAGCGGGTGGTGGAAGCCGACCGGGCACTGCTCGCGCTGGTCGCCGAGCACCTGCCGCTGCCGGTGGCCGAAGGGGGCGGCGGGCTCGGCGGGCTCGGCGGGATCACAGTGCGGGCCCAGGACGCCCGCGCCGCCCTGCGGGACCGGCCGCCGGGCTCGCTGGACGTGCTGGTGGCCGACGTCTTCGGCGGCTCCCGCGTCCCGGCGCACCTGACGACCCTGTCCTGCGCGCGGGAGGCCGCCCGGACGCTGCGCCCCGGGGGGATCTACACCGCCAACCTCGCCGACGCCGCGCCCTTCGCCTTCCTCCGCTCCCAGCTGGCCACCCTCGCGGCGGTCTTCGACCGGCTGTGCCTGATCGCCGAGCCCGCCGTGCTGCGCGGCCGCCGCTTCGGCAACGCCGTGCTGGTCGCCTCCCGGGCCGAGCTGCCGCTGGCCGAACTGGCGAGGGCGGTGGCCGGCGACCCGTTCCCGGCCCGGGTGGTGCACGGCGGGGAACTGGCGCGGATCACCGGGGACGCCCGCCCGGTTCAGGAGACCGACGCGGAACCCTCGCCGCTGCCGCCGGGCGGCGCCTTCACGGTCGGCTGAGGCCCGGCCGCCTCCGGCGGCCCCGCCGCACCGGGCACCCCGGTGGCCGCCGCCGTCCCGGCCGTCGCCGCCGCGCCGGAGACCGCCGCTTCCCCGGCCGCGGCCGGGGAAGCGGAGCCGTCGCGCCGGACCAGGTGCCGTACGTCCGGTACGCACAGCACCGCGGCGGTCAGCAGCAGCACCAGGGCCGAGCAGCCCCACAGCGCCGCGGACCGGCCCACCGCCGCCTCCACCGGCCCGGCCGCGGCGGTGGCCACCGGCACCAGCGCCACGGAGCCCAGCCAGTCGTAGGCCGACACCCGGGAGAACTTCTCCTCCGGCACCTCCTGGTGCAGTGCCAGCATCCAGGTCACCCCGAACACCTCCAGGGCCACCCCGGTGGCGAACATCACCGCGGCCAGCCACCCGGCGGACAGCGGTACCGCCAGTGCCGCCGAGGGCAGCGCCAGCGGGAAGACGCACAGCGCGCCGGTGAGCAGGATGCGGCGCGGCCGCCAGCGGGTCATCAGCAGCCCGCCGAGCACCGTGCCCGCGCCGAAGGCGGCCAGCGCCAGACCCCAGGGCCGGGCGCCGCCCAGGTGCTCGGCGGCCACCTGCGGTCCGTACACCGCCTCGGCCGCCGCGACCACCGCGTTGACGACGGAGAACTGCGCCACCACCGCCCACAGCCACGGCCGTCCCGCCACCTCGCGCCAGCCGTCCCGCAGATCGCCGAGCAGCCCGCCGCCCGCCTGGCGCTCGGGCATCCCGCGCAGGTCGAGGAAGGCGCGCAGCGCGCCCGCCACCGCGAAGGCGGCGGCGTCCACGGCCAGCACCCAGCCGGGGCCGACGGCGGCGATCAGTGCGCCGCCCAGGGCCGCGCCGCCAATGGCGGCGCCGTTGACCCCCATCCGGAACACCGCGAAGGCGCGCCCGGCCTGCCGGCCGTCGACACTGGCGAGCACCATGCCCTCGGCGGCCGGGGCGAAGAAGGCGTGCCCGGTGCCGCCGAGCGCGGACAGCACCGCCATCTGCCACAGCCGCGCGTCCCCGGAGAGCACCAGCGCCGCGAAGACGCCCTGGGAGACGCAGTTGAGCGCGTTGGCCGCCACCATCACCCGGTGGCGCGGCAACCGGTCCGCCACGGCTCCGCCGACCAGCAGGAAGACCACCAGCGGTACGGTGCGGGCCGCGGCCACCAGTCCCACGTCGGTGCCGTCGCCGCCCAGCGCGAGCACGGCGAACGCCGCCGCGATCAGCGCACCGGAGTTGCCCAGGCCGGTGACCACGGCGGCGGCCGTCAGCAGGGTGTAGTTGCGGCCGGCCCAGGCGGGGCGGGCGGTCACTCCTCCTCGGCGTACGGGCGCAGACTGGCGGTCATCTTGTCGATGACGGCCTGCGGGACCTCGTCCTCGACCCCGGCGTCACTGACGAGCACCCAGATCCGCAGGTCGTTGGTGCCGTCGATCCAGGACAGGGCCACGGCCTTGCCGTCGGAGTCACACTTGTTGCCCTTCTTCACCCCGGTGGCCGTGGCGGAGGCGATGTGACCCTTGATGCCGTGCGCGTTGGAGAACGGCTTCGCCTTGGTCAGCCTGACGGTGTCCTTCTGCTCGCCGTAGGCGGAGTAGACGAAGTTCTCCGCGGCGAGCTCCGCACCCTCGACGGTGTCGCGGGAGCCCTGGCCGCCCTTGCTGCCGACGACGGACCGGGTGTACTCGCTGTTCCCGGACGTGCACCAGCCCTCCTTGTACACGGCCGGGGCGCTGAAGGCGACCAGCGGGCCGGAGAAGGGGTCGTCCTTGTCCTTCTGCCCGTAACCGATGATCGTGTCCTCCGACCGCACCTTCCAGTCGGGCGGTACGTCGAAGGCGCTGTGGTGCTTGGCGTTGGTGACCACCTGCCAGCCGGGGACCACCGGATCGGGCTTCTCCGGGGCGAGACCGTCGCGCGGGTTGCTCGGGTCGTCCTCCCGCTTCTCCGGCTCCTCGCTCGGCGCCGCGCTGTCCCCGGTGGAGGGCTCCGCGCTCGGTGACGCGGCCCTGTCGCCGCCCTTGGCGGTCTTCTCCCCGCCGTCGTCCCGCAGGACGAGGACCCCGGTGACCACGGCCGCGGCGATCACCGCGACGGCCACGACGACGGCGATCGCCGCGGTCCTGCCGCCCTTTCCGCCGCCCCGCGGCGGCTGCGGGGCACCGGGCCCGCCGGGCTGCCCCCACGGCCCGCCGGGCTGTGCCTGGTACGGGTTCGGCGCCTGGTACCCGGGCGCCTGGTACGGGTTGGGCGCCTGGTACCCGGGCGTCCGGTACGGGTTGGGCTGCTGCGGGCCCTGCTGGTTCCGCGGATCGTGCGGGTTCTGCTCGCCCCCGGGCTGCTGTCCTGGCCACATGGCCAGAACCTTAGAGGTGCCCCGCGGGCGCGGCCACGGCCGCCCCCGCTTCGGTACGGAGCCGGTACACGCCGGAGCCGCCCACTCCTTTCACTCCTTGCCGGGCACGTCGGTGAGCGTCTCACGGTGCGTGCCGGCCAGGTCCCGGTACATGGCCGCGTTCACCCTGATGCCCTCCCGCTCCTCGGTGGTCAGCTCGCGCCTGATCCGGGCGGGCACCCCGGCCACCAGGGAACCGGGCGGGATCACCATGCCCTGCGGCACCAGCGTGTGCGCCGCGATCAGCGAACCGGTGCCGATCCGGGCGCCGTTCAGCACGGTCGCGCCCATCCCGACCAGCACCTCGTCCTCGACCGCGCAGCCGTGCAGCACCGCGTTGTGCCCCACCGAGACCCGCTCGCCCACCACGGCCGGGAAGCCCGGGTCGGCGTGCACGGTGCAGTTGTCCTGGATGTTGCTGTCCGGGCCGACGGTGATCGCGTCGCAGTCGCCGCGCAGCACCGCGTTGTACCAGACGCTCGCGCCCGCGCCCAGCGACACCTCCCCGACCACCACGGCCGTCGCGGCCAGGTACGCCTCCGGGTGCACCACCGGTTCCCTGCCGCCCACGCCCGCGACCGTCGCCTGCCGTTCCATCAGATCTCTCCCGTTCCCTCGGTCCGCTCCGTGTCCCGGTACCCGTACCCGTGCGTCCGTGCCGCGGACGGGCGGGTGGGGCAAGGATCACAGCACACTCCGCGGTGCGCCGCACGCCGGGGCGTCTACGGTGAGCGGGTGGCCATGCGCAGGAACGTGTCCCCGTCCCCCCTGTCCGGGCTGCCCGCCCGGCTGCTGTCCCGCGCCGTGCACGCGCTGTGGCGCCGGGCGCAGCGGGCCGGTGCCGTCACGGCCGCCCGCCCCGGCCCGTACGCCTTCCGCCACATCGGTACCGGCACCCGGCTGGCCTTTCCGCAGGGCACGCTGTTCGGCACCCGGTGGATCGAGCTGGGCGACCACTGCGTCATCGGCGCCGAGGTGACGCTGACCGCCGGAATGATGCCGGACCTCGACCTCGGCCCGGAGGCGGTCCTGCGGCTGGGCGACGGGGTGGTCCTCGGCCGCGGCAGCCACGTGGTCGCGGACACCGCCCGGGCGGGCGTGACCATCGGGAACGACGTGTTCTGCGGCCCGTACGTCTACATCACCTCCACCAACCACTCCTACGACGACCCCCACCGGCCGGTCGGCAGGCAGTGGCCGCGCTCGGCGCCCGTGGAGATCGGCGCGGGCAGCTGGCTGGGCACGGGAGCGGTGGTGCTGCCGGGGGCACGGCTGGGCCGGAACACGGTGGTGGCGGCCGGGGCGGTCGTCCGCGGCGAGGTGCCCGACCACGCCGTGGTCGCGGGCGCGCCCGCGCGGGTCGTACGGCGCTGGGACCCCGAGGACGGCTGGTGCCCTCCGCTGCGCACCCCGCCGCCCGTACCGGTCCCCGAGGGCGTCACGTCCGAGCAGCTGCTCGCGCTGGCGGGACCGGACGCGCCGGGGCCCGCGGCGGGCGGACCGGCCGCGGCGGCCGACGGCCGGCCGTCTCCGGTCGCGGGCCGGGAAACGGGGTAGCCGGAGAACGACGGGGAACGACGGAAACGACGGAGGAGGTGCGTGGGACCGTGGACAACCGGAATCTCCGGCTGCTGCTGCTCATCGCCGTCGCCCTGCACGGCCTGGCACTGGCCCTGTACGTCGCGCGCCGTCACTGGGGACTGTTCTAGCGGCCCCGGCCCGGTCCCCGGCCGGGCTCCGGAACCGGGTCAGCCGGAGACCAGCAGCAGGGTGCCCGCCAATGCCAGGGCGGCGCCCGCCGTCTGCACCCGGAGCAGCCGTTCGCGCAGCACACCTCGGGCGGCCAGCGCGGTCACCACGGGGTAGAGGGAGGCGAGCACGGCGGCGACGGTGACCGGGCCGGCTCCGGCGGCCAGCGCGTAGGTGCCGTTGGCGGCGACGTCGGCCAGCCCGACGAAGGCGAGCGCGGGCAGCGCGGCGGTCACCGCCGCGCCGCCCTCCGGGGGCAGCGCCGCGCCGCCGCGCCGCACCGAGACGTACAGCGCCGCGCCGCCGACCGCGATGTTGCACACCCGCTGGACGAACAGGGCGAGGTACAGCCCGGTGACGGTGGTGGAGGCCTCCGCGATCAGTGCCAGCACCGCGCCGAAGCCGACCGCCGCCACCAGGGTGAGCGCCAGGGTCCGCCGCTGCACCGGAGCCCCCTTCAGCTGCGGTCCGCCCGCCAGCACCACCCCGGCGGTGGCGACGGCCATGCCCGCGTACTGCGCCGCGCCGGGCCGTTCGCCGAGCACCAGCCCGGCCCCGAGGGGCACGACGACCGCCAGCGCGGCGAGCGGGGAGACCACGCCCATCGGCCCCAGGGCCAGGGCGCGGTAGAAGCAGAGCATCGCGGCCGGGCCCACCACCCCGGCCGCGACGGCGAACCACAGCCGGGCTCCGGCCTCGCTCCAGGCACCGGTCGCCACGACCACCGCCCCCAGCGCGACCGCCGCGAGCGTCTGGGAGACGACCACCACGGTCAGGGCGGGGATGCGCCGGGTCAGCAGTCCGCCGCCGAAGTCGGCCAGCCCCCACAGCAGACTGGTGGTCAGGGCGAACGCGATCATGGAGAGACCTCTCGGTACAGTGTCATGGACTTTCCGGTGCAGTACACCGTAGTCCATTCCAATGTACTGAGTCATCTTGAATAATGCACCAAGTGGTCCGGGCGGTGCCCGCGGGACTCCGGGCCCCGAGACGGGAGGCATGTGTGACGGACCTCGACCAGCTCAGCCAGTCACTCGCCCGCAACCTCAAGCGGCTGCGCACCGAGCGCGGCTTCACCCTGGACGCCCTGGCGGCCCGGGCCGGTGTCAGCCGCGGGATGCTCATCCAGATCGAGCAGGCCCGCACCAACCCCAGCCTCGGCACGGTGGTCAAGGTCGCGGACGCGCTCGGTGTGAGCCTGACCGGGCTGCTGGACTTCGACCGGGAACCGGCGGTGAAGCTGGTCACCGCCGACCGGATGGCGCGGCTGTGGTCCACCGCGGCGGGCAGCCACAGCATCCTGGTGGCCGGGGCGGAGGCGCCCGGTCCGCTGGAACTGTGGACCTGGCGGCTGATGCCGGGGGAGGGCAGTGCCTCCGACCCCCACCCCGCCGGGACCACCGAACTGGTCCATGTCACCGCCGGAGTGCTCATCCTCACCGTCGACGGCGTCGACCACGAGGTGCCCACCGGGGCCTCCGCGGCCTTCGAGTCGAACGTCCCGCACGGCTACCGCAACGACGGCGGCGAGCCCGTGGAGATGACGATGGCGGTCTCGGTGCCCCCGGCTCCGCGGGCGCCGCGCTGAACCGCGCCGGACCGACCGGACCGCGCCGGGGCCCGCCGCACCGGACCGGTCCCGTGCCGCCGCGGCCGGCGGCCGCTAACGTGTCCGCCATGCGCGCGCCCATCGGAGACTTCACCGCCGCCTGGCCGGTCGCGGAGAAGCTCGGCCTGCTCGCCCCGCCGGTCGCCGCCGCCCTGCGCGGGCCCGTGTCCGCGGAGGGCGTCGTCTATGTCGACAGCGACCCGGAGGACGCCGACACCGTCCGCTTCGGCGAGGTCCACGGCATCCCGCCCGAGCAGTCCGCCAACTGCGTGGTCGTCGCGGGCCGCCGGGGCCCGGAGACCACCCTCGCCGCCTGCGTCGTCCTCGCCCACACCCGCGCCGACGTCAACCGCCTGGTCCGCCGTGAACTGGGAGCCCGCAAGGCGTCCTTCGCGCCGGTGGAGACCGCGGTCGAGGCCTCGGGCATGGAGTACGGCGGCATCACCCCGGTCGGCCTGCCCGGAAACTGGCCGCTGCTGGTCGACGCGGCCGCCGCCGGCACCCCGTACGTCGTCGTGGGCAGCGGCCGGCGCCGGGGCAAGCTGCTGGTGCCCGGCGGGCTCCTCGCCCGGCTCCCCGGAGCCCGGGTGCTGGAGGGACTGGGGCTCCCGGCGGACCGGAGCGGCCACCCGCCCCCCGGCGGGCGCTAGTCTGCCCGCATGTCGAACCACGATGACCTGCTCGCCGACATCGCCGAGAAGGTGGAGTCCGAGCGGAGCAACCAGATGCCCCTCACCGTGGTGGTGCCCGGCGCCGTGATCACCGGCAGGCTGGCACCCGAGGCCGTCTGGAGGGAACGAGTCGCCGAGGTACTGAGGGACTCCGAGCAGCTCAAGCCGTTCGCCGAACTGTTCGCCACCACCGGGGCGGAACCCCGGCGCGCGGGGGGCGGCCGTCCCACCCACCTGCACCTGCACGTGGCACGCATCCTCCAGGGGAGCTACGGCCTCCCCGACACCGGGGGGATGTACCGCGTCGCCATCGACCAGGTGTGCGGCTGGACTCTGGGAGAACTCAGCTACTCGGACGCCTAGCACTGTTCCGCATCCCCGCCCCGCCCGGTTCACGCGGTGTCCGTCCGCCGTGAACCGGGCGGAGCGGTGTCACCCGAATGGCGGTGGCCAGGTGGCCGCTCCCGCGGTGGGAGCCGACCGTGGCAGTCGGGTGGTGTCTTCCACCACCCGGTCGGCAGAACACCGATGCGGGAGGATCCCATGCGACTGCGTACCGCCGCCGCGGCATGCGCCCTGGCGGCGCTGACCTTGCCGCCCATGGCCGGGACCGCGTGGTCCCAGCCCGATCTGGACTGCGCGGACTTCGAGTCCCGGGAGGCGGCCCAGCGCGTCCTCGACGGACAGGACGGCGATCCGTACGGCCTGGACGCCGACGACGACGGGCGCGCCTGCGAGGCACTGCCCTCCGAGGGCGGCGACCGGGGCGAGATCGGTGACGCGCTCACGCCCGAGGACAGGGACGGCGGGGCCGGGACCCCGGGCGGGTCCGTCGATGCCGGAGGCGGCGGCACGGCCCCCGGCGACATCGCGCCCGCGCTCTCCGTGGCGGCCGCCCTCGGCCTGGCCGCGGGCGGTGCGGTGCTGGTCCGCCGGCGCCGTACGGCAGCCGGCTCCGTGGACCGGGGAGCCTGAGATCCTCCGGCCCACGGGACGGCACCGCCGGCCGCCCCGGTGGGGCGGTGATCTCCGCGCGGCGGCCAGGGCCGCGGGCACCACCGCCGTCTGCGCACTGGCGCTGACCCTGCCCGGCTGCGGGGACGCCCCGGACTCCGTCCGCGCGGCCGGTACCCGGCCGGAGGCGGACCGGCTCCCCGACCGGCCCCCGGACCGGGCTCCGGAGAAGGGGACGAACCGGCCCGGACCGGCGCCGGAGGCAGCCGTTCCGGTACGTGTCCGCGTCCCGGCCATCGGCGTGGCGGCACCCGTCGGACCCCTGGCGACCGGGTCGGACGGAACCCTGCCGCCACCGGAGAGCCCCGGTGCCGCCGGCTGGTGGCGGGACGGCCCCGAACCGGGCGAACCGGGCCCCGCGGTCCTGGTCGGCCACTACGACTCCGCCACCGGCCCGGCCGTCTTCCACCGCCTCGCCGAACTGCGGCCCGGCGACCGGGTCGCCGTCGATCGCGCCGACGGCACCGCGGTCTCGTTCACCGTGCGCGGTGTGGCCGCCCACCGGCGGGACGCCTTCCCCACCGACCGGGTCTACGGCGGCACCGGCGGCCGTCCGGCTCTCCGGCTGATCACCTGCGCGGGCCGGTACGACCGGGCCGCGGGCCGCTACACCGAGAACCTGGTCGTCCTCGCGACGGCGGCACCGCCGGACGGGTCGCGCGGGTGATCAGCCGGACGGCCGCGCACGGGCGTCACCCGGCGGACGAGGCCCGGGAGTTCAGCGCCTCCAGCCGTTGCCGCGCGACGGGCACGTGGCGCGGGTCGAGCGCGGGAAGCCGGCCCAGCAGGTCCAGCAGCTCCGGCCCCAGCTCCCGGGCGGCGTCCGGGTCGGTGACATGGTGCCAGCAGTAGTGGGCGCCCTGCGCCGCGGCGAGCAGCTCGGGGGCGTCGAAGGACTGGTGGGCCAGCCGGGAGCGGGCGGCGGCGATCCACAGCCGGGTGGCCTGCGGGTAGTTCTCGGCGATCCGGGCCAGATCGGCGCGGATCTCCGCCCAGTGGACGGCCTCCGCGGAGTTCGGCCCGTGGCGGCGCATCGCGTGCTGCTCCCAGGCGGCGGCCATGGCCGCCGCCTCGTTGTGCCGCCCGGCCTGCGCGGCCTCCCAGATCACCGGACGGGGATCGGCCTCGACGGGGAGCTGCCGCGGCACTGCGGGGAGCGCGGCGGCCGGTGCCTGCGCGGGCGCCGGGGCCGGCGGCCCCGCGGGAGCGGCCGGAGCGGTCGTGGCCGGTGGGACCACCGGGGCCGTTGCGGGCCGCGGCGGCGTTCCGGGTGGCTCGGGAGCGCCCGGGGCCGCTGCGGCGGCGGGCGAGGACCGGCCCGCCGCCCGCCGCCGCTGGACCTGGGCGAGCAGGCCCCGGACGTCGGTCCGGGGCTCGTCGGTCCCGGACAGGGCGTCGAGCTGCCCGGTCCGGGGCAGGACCAGGGTGCCGGGCGGCAGAGCGGCGGCGGACACCGCGGCCGAGTGCAGCAGGCTGTTGCCGGGCCGCCCGGCCTCCTGGCGCAACTGCTCGACCAGCTGCCGGGTGTAGGGGCTGACGCCCTCGGTGCCCGCCAGGCCGGGCGGTACGACGACCCCGCACAGCGGCAGCTGCTCGCAGACGGCGTCGGGCCGCTCCTGCAACCGGGCCCAGGCGTGCCGGTCGGCGGCGAGGTCGGCGAACACCACGGTGGTACCCGCCGGGCGGGTGCGCAGCTCGTTGCGGAGCCAGGACCACGGCAGCGCGCTGTAGCGGACGGTCCCCGGCGTGGTGCCGGTCAGGGCCAGGTGCAGCTCACGCCGGCGGCGGTCGGCGGTGAGCCGCCCGGAGAGGTACAGCAGGACCGGCCCGGACGCCGTGACGGCGGCCCGCAGCCGCAGCAGGACCGAGTTGGGGTCGTGGACGCCGTCGAGATGCACCAGGTCGGTGGGGAGGGAGCTGTCCAGCAGCACCGGGGTGGGAACGGTGGCCAGGACCGCCAGGTTCGCGCTGGGGGTGATCTGCGGGCGCCGCCGGTGCACGGCGCGGTCCCCGGCGACCAGGAGGACGTGTCCGCGCCGCTGATACTGACTTCCGTGTGTCTGCGCCCCGTTGGCATGCATGGATGCACCGTACGCCGGAACCGGGCGGTGTTCTCCGCCGGGCCGCGGATACCGGGGCGAGTGGCACGGACGGATGTCCGCAGGGGCAGGTTCCGGGTCTGTCTCCCGCGGCCGTGCGGCCTCGTGTCACGCGTTTCTCCGGCTCTGGCCGGTGAGGCGCCGCAGCAGCCAGGAGGTGCCGTTCAGCCCCCAGATGAGGAGCGCCAGGGCGAGGACGGGCGCGATCGTCAGGCCGATGATGAGGAAGACGCTCTCCGACATGGTGATCCTCCTGGTCGGGCGGGGAGAACATCCGGCCGGGGCCGGCCGGATGCTCCACCGTTGCCCCGTCCGGCGCCGGACACTCCTGCCCGGCCGGTCACGCGCCGGACGGCACCGCCCGGCAGGCCGACGTCTCCGGCCGGGACAGCCGAGGTGCCGGCCGGCGGGAGAGGCGGGCCCCCGGGCGATGCCCTGGCCGATCCTCACGGTCAGTGGGTGTCGGCGAGTTGTCCGGCGAGTTTGCCGTGCATGGCGGCGCTGGGCTGGTTGAGGCCGATGATGGTGACCTTCTTGCCGCGGGCGGTGTACTTGGTCTCGACGGCGTCCAGGGCGGCGACGGAGGAGGCGTCCCAGATGTGGGCGTCGGTCAGGTCGATGACGACGTCGTCGGGGTCGCCGGCGTAGTCGAACTGGTAGACCAGGTCGTTGGAGGAGGCGAAGAACAGCTCGCCGGTGACGGCGTAGACGACGCTGGTGCCGTCGGGGTCGGTGACGGCGGTGACGTCGACCAGGTGGGCGACGCGGCGGGCGAAGGCGACCGTGGCGGTGAGGACGCCGGTGATGACGCCGATGGCGAGGTTGTGGGTGGCCACGACCACGGCGACGGTGACGGTCATGACGACGGTTTCGCTGACGGGCATCCGCTTGAGGGTCTTCGGGTGGACGGAGTGCCAGTCGAAGGTGGCGAAGGAGACCAGGATCATCACCGCGACCAGGGCGGCCATGGGGATGGTGGAGACCACGGGGCCGAGGGTGACGACCAGGACGAGCAGGAAGACGCCGGCCAGGAAGGTGGAGGCGCGGGTGCGTGCACCGGCGGTCTTGACGTTGATCATGGTCTGGCCGATCATCGCGCAGCCGCCCATGCCGCCGAACAGGCCGGTGACGACGTTGGCGACGCCCTGGCCGATGGACTCGCGGGTCTTGTTGGAGTGGGTGTCGGTGATGTCGTCCACCAGCTTGGCCGTCATCAGCGACTCCATCAGCCCCACCAGGGCCAGGGCGAGGGCGTAGGGGGCGATGGTGGTCAGGGTGTCCACCGTGAAGGGCACGTCGGGCAGGCCGGGGGTGGGCAGGGCGGAGGGGAGGTCGCCCTTGTCGCCGACGGTGGGCACCGCGATCCCGGCGGCCACCGTGATCACGGTGAGGATGACGATGGAGACCAGCGGGGCGGGCACCACCGTGGTGACCTTGGGGAAGAGCACCATCAGGGCCAGGCCGCCGAGCATGAGCGGGTAGACGGCCCAGGGGACGTCGGTGAACTCGGGTACCTGGGCGAGGAAGATCAGGATGGCGAGGGCGTTGACGAAGCCGACCATCACCGAGCGCGGGACGAAGCGCATCAGTTTGGCCACGCCCAGCGCGCCGAGGGCGATCTGCATCAGACCGCCGAGGATGACGGCGGCGATCAGGTGGCCCAGGCCGTACTCGTGGTTGAGCGGGGCGATGACCAGGGCGATGGCACCGGTGGCGGCGGAGATCATCGCGGAGCGGCCGCCGACGACGGAGATGACCACGGCCATGGTGAAGGAGGCGAACAGGCCGACGGCCGGGTCGACTCCGGCGATGATGGAGAAGGAGATCGCCTCGGGGATCAGGGCCAGGGCGACGACCAGGCCGGCCAGCACCTCGGTGCGGAAGACCTTCGCCGAGGACAGCCAGTCGGGGCGGGGCAGGCGCAGCCGCAGGGCTGCGGAGGTGTCAGCGGACATGCATCCGTTTCTGTTCGGGCGCGCGGGCGTCAGGCGTGCGCGGCTCTGTGGTGGGAGCGGAAAGGACCGGTCGGCCGCGGCCGTCGCCGGTGACGGGGGCGCAACCGGGGATCGGCGGATGTGGGGGGCCGCCGGTCGGGCATCATTGCCCGGCGAGGTTCGGGAGGGCGGTGTTCCGCCCGTGAACAAAACCCTACCCTGACGTGAGGGACGGTTTCGACCGCCGCCCTGTAAATCGCAGGTGAATCCCGGGTGGGATCTTGTGATTCATCTCACGCGGTAGGGTTGGAGTTTACGAATCCGAAAAGTGTTCGGACAGCGGAGAGGACGCGGCAGTGACGGAGGAGCAGCGGATGCAGATCGGCGAGGTGGCCGAGCGGACCGGTCTGTCGCTGCGCACCATCCGGCACTACGAGGAGGTCGGGCTCGTCATCCCTTCCGCCCGCACCAAGGGCGGCTTCCGGCTCTACACCGCCGCCGACGTCGACCGCCTGATGGTCATCCGCCGGATGAAACCGCTGGACTTCTCCCTGGAGGAGATGCGGGACCTGCTGGCCATCACCGACCGGCTCTCGGCCGCCGCCCCCCTCCCGGACGCCGAGCGCGAGCGGCTGCGGGAGCGCCTGGAGACCTACCGCAAGATCACCGACGCCCGCTGCGAGACCCTGCGCGCCCGCCTGATGGCCGCCGAGGACTTCGCCGCCACCCTCCGCCGCAAACTGGATTCCCAGGGCTGAGTGGGGGGTTCGGGCGCCCGCCGTCCGCGCGGCGCGGCGCGGGGACACGGCCAGCCCCCGGTCCGGTCGTGTCCCCGCGGGTGATGGGGGTGGTCACGCGCCGCAGCAGCCGCCCGCCGGGGCCGCGTCGGCGGTCTCGGCCGCCCCGGCCGGGGTGGTGGCCGGGGTTTCGGCGCCGAGCCGGATGAGCTGCGGCTCCGGTGCGGCGCAGCAGCCGCCGCCGGTCCGGTCGGCCTCGGGGGCGTCGTACAGTCCGCTGCCGCCGCAGACTCCGGTCTCGGGCAGGGTGAGTTCGACGCTGTCGGCGGACTCCAGGTCGCCGGCGAGGGCGGCGGCGATGGAGCGGACCTGTTCGTAGCCGGTCATGGCCAGGAAGGTCGGGGCGCGGCCGTAGGACTTCATGCCGGCCAGGTAGACACCGGTTTCGGGGTGGGACAGTTCGCGGTGGCCGTGGGGGTAGACGGTGCCGCAGGAGTGGATGTTGGGGTCGATCAGCGGTGCGAGGGCGGCGGGTGCCTGGAGGCGTTCGTCCAGGTTCAGGCGGATCTCGGTCAGGAACGACAGGTCGGGGCGGAAACCGGTCAGCGCGATGACCCGGTCCACCGGCTCGGTGCGCCGTCCGTCCTCGCCGACCAGTGTCAGGCGTCCGTCGCCGTCGCGTTCGACGGCCTGGATGCGGAAGCCGGTGACGGCGTCGGCGTGCCCGGCGTCGACGGCGGCCTTGGCCGCCAGGCCGAGGGCGCCGCGGGCGGGGAGCTGGTCGGCCTCGCCGCCGCCGAAGGTGTCACCGGAGAGGCCGCGGCGCAGGATCCACAGCGCTTTCGTCCCAGTGCCGTCGGTGGCCCGGGCGAGGTCGGCCAGGGCTGCCAGGGCGGTGAAGGCGGAGGCGCCGGAGCCGATGACGGCGGTGCGCCGGCCCGCGTAGCGGGCGCGGACGGCCGGGTCCTTCAAGTCGGGCACGCGGTAGGCGATCCGGTCGGCCGCCGCCCGCTCGCCGAGCGCCGGGAGGCCGTCGCCGCCGGCCGGGCCGGGGGTGGTCCAGGTGCCGGAGGCGTCGATGACCGCGCGTGCCAGGACGCGCTCCTCGCGGCCGTCGGCGTGGGTGACGTGGACGCTGAAGGGCTGGGCGGCGCGGTCGGCGTCCACGACGCGGTCCCGGCCCGTCCGGGTGACGCCGGTGACGGTGGCGCCGTAGCGCACCCGGTCGCCGAGGGCGTCGGCCAGCGGCGTCAGGTACTGCTCGGCCCAGTCGGCGCCGGAGGGGTAGGCGGCCGGGTCGGGCCGCGTCCAGCCGGTGGGGGCCAGGAGCTTCTCGGCGGCCGGGTCGACGACCTCACCCCAGGTGGAGAACAGCCGTACGTGCGCCCACTGGCGCACCGCGCTGCCGGCGGCCGGGCCGGCCTCCAGCACCAGCGGGTCCAGGCCCCGTTCGGTCAGATGGGCGGCGGCGGCCAGCCCGACGGGGCCGGCACCGATCACGACGACCGGAAGCTGCTGCTCGCTCATGGCGTTCATGGGGATTTTCTCCTTGTGCGGGGTGGCGGGGTGGTCAGCGGCTGTGGGCGGCCGCGCTCGTGGTACGCGCGGGTGCGGGTGGTCGCGAGGACCCCTTGCTTCGATGGCTGTCGATGTCCGGAGCTTGTCACTTGCTTCGATGGCTGTCAACATAGACGCATGTCGAATCCAGAGGCCGTGGAACTGCCGGTGCTGACGGAGTCCGATGCCGCGGTGCCGTGCTGCCCGCCGCTGACCGATCGCCCGCTGACCGCCGGGGAGGCGGAGCGGACCGCGGTGATGTTCAAGGCGCTGGGCGATCCGGTCAGGCTGCGGCTGTTCTCGCTGGTCGCCTCGCATGTGGGCGGGGAGGCGTGTGTGTGCGACATCTCCGATGTCGGGGTCTCCCAGCCGACCGTCTCCCACCATCTGAAGAAGCTCAAGGAGGCCGGACTGCTCACCTCCGAACGGCGCGGCACCTGGGTCTACTACAAGGTCGCCCCGTCCGTGGTCGCGGCGATGTCCGCCATGCTCGACCTGCGCTGACGAGAAGGCCGGCCGTGCCGCACCGCCGTGCCGGTGCGGTGCGGCGCCCGGTGTTCCGGGGCGGTCGAGTCCTCGGAGCGCACCGCCGATGAATCGCCGCGGCGCTTTCTGCCGGACCCTGTCGGCCGTCGCCGCTTCCGCCGGGGGAGCCCCGCCCCCGCCCGTTGGCGCTGCTCCATGCCCATTAATTCGATATATATCGAAATAGAGAACTGACCGGAGGGTCCGCAAACGCATGGACGATCTGATCGTGATCGGTGCCGGGCAGTCCGGCCTGGCCACCGCCGCTCTGGCCCCGCGCCACGGCTTCACCCGCACCCTGGTGCTGGAGGCCGCCGACCGGGCGGGCGGCGCCTGGCCGCACTACTACGACAGCCTCACCCTCTTCTCCCCGGCCCGGTACAGCGCGCTGCCCGGCATGCCCTTCCCCGGCGAGCCCGACCGCTACCCGGACCGGGGCGAGGTGGTGGCCTATCTGCGCGCCTACGCCCGCCGCCTGCCGGCCGGGATCCGCACCCGCACCACCGTCACCTCCGCCACCCGGCACGACGGCGCCTGGACGGTGCGCGCGGCGGACGGCAGCCGCTTCACGGCCAGGGCGCTGGTGGCCGCGACCGGCGACTTCGGCACCCCGCACACACCGGAGCTGCCCGGACGGGCGGAGTACGGCGGACGGCTGCTGCACGCCGCCGACTACCGCACCCCCGCCCCCTTCGCCGGGCAGCGGATCGTGGTGGTCGGCGGCGGCAACTCCGCCGTCCAGATCGCCGCCGAACTCGGTGCCGTCGCCGAGGTCACCCTCGCCACCCGCCGCCGCCTCAGGTGGCTGCCGCAGCACCCGCTCGGCAGGGACCTGCACTGGTGGCTGAAGCACACCGGAGGGGACATCGCACCGCTGGGCCGGTGGCTTCGCCGGCTGCCGGTCTCGGTGCTCGACGACGGTCACTGGCGCGCCACCCTGGCGGAGCACGCGGTGGACCGGCGGGAGATGTTCACCCGGCTGGCCCCCGACGGCGTGGTGTGGGCGGACGGGACGAAGGAAGCGGTCGACACCGTCGTGCTGGCCACCGGCTACCGCCCCGCCTTCCCCTACCTGGCCGGCAGCGGCGCCCTGGACGCGGAGGGCCGGCCCCGCCACCGCGGCGGTGTCGCCACCACCGTTTCCGGGCTCGGCTTCGTCGGACTGGAGTTCCAGCGCGGCTTCTCCTCCAAGACCCTGCGCGGAGTCGGCCGCGACGCACGCCACGTGCTGTCCCGGCTGCGCCGGCACCTGGCCTGACGGCCGGCCGGACCGCCAGGACAGGAGAGCGGTGATCTGGGTGGCGGCCTCGCGGGCGGGGCGGCCCGCGCCGACCAGGTGCCGGAGTCGGTCTCCACCCGCAGCCGGTCCCCGTCGCGGTGTACGGCCGTCGCCCGGACCGGGCGGACCACGGGCAGGTCGTAGCGCTGTTCGTAGGCGGTCAGGTACTCCACCACGTGCGCGGCGCCGGGGTGTTCCCGGCCCCTCTGCTGCGGCATGGGGCGGCCGGGCAGGGAGGAGTGCTCGGCGGGGGAGAACAGGCGCAGGGAGTCCCACATGTGGCGCCAGGCGCCGCCGGGCCGCTCCTGGGCGTCGAATATCACGAAATCCACACCGAGGCGGCGCAGACGGTACCCGGCGGCGAGCCCGGCCCGGCCGCCGCCGATGACGATCACCTCCGCGCCGCTTCCGCATCTCATCGGCGCCGACGCGGCGCACAGGCCCTCCGGAGCGCGGCGGTGGCGGGTACCCGCGTCGGGTCAGCATGGGCTGACATCATCATGTGCTGATGATGTCACATCGGTTGATGCTGATGCCGTACAGGGGTGAACTCACCGGGCCGGCCGACGGGGTTCCCAGGACCGCGCCCCCGTTCCCCGCTCTGCCCGATCGCCGCCTCGCCACCGGGGCCGCCCGTCTCGCCGCCCGGTACACCGGCCGCTTCCCGCCGAAGACCGTGCGCGGCCCGGTGGCCGGCTCCCGCCAGCGGCCGGCCGCCACGGCCCGGGTGCGCACCCATCCGGTGATGCCGGCCGAACGCTTCGCGGACGAAAGACCGGAGTCGTCGGCCCGCACCCGGGAGGTCCCGGGTTCCGCGCTGCCGCGAGTGCTGTTCGTGTGCGGCCACAACGCCGGGCGGTCGCAGCCGACCGCGGCCCTCCCGGCCCACCGCGCGGCCGGACGTGCGAGGGTCTCCTCGGCGGGGACCCGTCCCGCCGCCGAGGTGGACCCGGGCATCGTCCGGGCGCTGTGCGAGGTGGGGGCGGATGTGGCGGGCGCCTTCCGCGAGCCGCTGACCGACGAGGTGGGCGGTCGGCGGCGTCGTGACGACGGGCTGCGGCGACGCCTGCCCGGTGGTGTCCGGCCGCCGCTGTCCGGACTGGCCCGTCACCGACCCCTACGGCGTCCCGTCGGCCGGGCTTCGCGCTGCCCGTGACCGGCTCGACGCCCATGTCACCGACCCGCTCACCACCCTGCCGGGTGCCTGAGCCCGTTCCGGACGCCCTCCTCCAGCAGCGGGCCGGGCGCGCCCGCTGCCGAGGGCCCACGCCGCGGACGCCTGCGGGTCCGGCTTTCGGCCATGGCCGATCGGCGCCCTTCCCGGCCTGGTCCGCTCCCTCCAGACTGCTGTGCCGGCGAATAGTGGTGAAGGTGGTGTGAGGGGGGCGGGATGGCTGCTGGGCGTGGGCGCCGATCGGCGGTGCGGCGCAGCCAGGAGAGACTGCGCAGGGCAGTCGCGGCGGGCGGCGGTGCGGCACTGCTCCTGTTGCTGGTGGCATGGTCGGCGGCCCGGCCCCATGTCCTGGGGGCCGCCGTTCTGGCCGGTCTGGGCGGCGCGGGCTGGTGGCTGTGGCGCACGGACCGGGCCGTTCGCGGAGCGGACCGCGGCTGGCGGCGGGCCGAGGCGGTACGGGCGGGGCACCGGACGCTGACCGGGATCGACACGATGAGCGGCACCGAGTTCGAGGAACTGGTGGCCGCGCTGTGCCGCCGGGACGGCTGCACGGACGTGCGGCGGGTGGGCGGCTCGCACGACAACGGCGCCGATGTGACCGGGCGGCTGCCCGACGGCCGGGCGATGGTCGTCCAGTGCAAGCGGTACGCGCCGCGCGGCACCGTCGCCAGCCGCGAACTGCGCGATCTGCTGGGCGCCCGGGCGCACTTCGGGGCCGACGTGGCCGTCTTCGTGACGACCACGCGCTTCAGCCGCCCCTCCGAGGCGTTCGCGGTGGAGCACGGCATCCTCGCCGTGCACCGCGACCACCTGGGTCTGTGGAACAACGGCGCCTCCCTGCAGTCCCTGCTCGGCGTCAACGGCTCGGGTCAGGGCGACCGGCGGCACCGGGCCCGGTGGAAGAAGACCTACGGCACATGAACGGGTGACACCCCGGGCGGCAGCCGGCCGTCCCGCGGACGAGCGCCGGCCGCCGGGCACCACCGGACGCCCCGGGCCTCGCCGGCGCCGGCACCCGTCGCGGCGGTGCTCAACCCTCGCCGTCGTAGACGAGCAGGCCGTCCGGGAGAAGACGCGCTCCCGGTGTCGGGGAGTGCTCCGTCAGGCGGCCGTCGTGCATCAGGTGCAGGGCGGGCACACCGCGGGCGAGGACGGCGAAGTCGGCGATGAGACGGCGGTGGCACCGCCACCACACGGCCTCGCTGCACATCACCGCCGTGCGTTCCCGTGCCGCCTGCGCCAGCAACTCGTCCATGGCGGCGACGAAATGAGGGGTGCGGGTGTGCGCGGCGTAGCCGCGGAAGGAGTCGTTGCGCCAGACTGTGTCGGGTGAGTCCGGCGCAGGCCTGCGGAAGCCGCCCAGCCGCGGCTCCCAGCGGTAGGCGACGCCCTCCTCCGGCAGCCACCGGGCGAGCCGCTGCCGTGCCAGGTCCGGGTCGCGGCGGCTGCCGGGGGCGGTCCTGACGTCCACCACGGCGGCGAGTCCGGCCCGGCGCAGCAACTCCGCCAGCGGTGCGCGGCCCGCGGTGCTGTGGCCGAACGTGACGAGTTCGAGCCGGGCCATCGGGCACCTCTTCCGGTCTTCCGGGTCGTGCCGCCCTCCGCGCCGCCGGATGCGCGGTCCGCGGGAGGGCGTCTCGAAACCCGTCTGTCCACCCACCGCGGACATGATGCCGCTCGGCCCGGCAAGGCGCTGCGGACTCTGGCCTGCCGGAAGGAGCACCGAAAGGAAAAGTGTGCCAAGCGGCATGACAAACGGCGCAAGCGTACCGGCGTGATCCCGGTGCCCGGAGCCGGTCCGGGGAACCGCCTCGTACGCACCGAGTGCCCCGGCCGGGCCCGGCCGGGGCGGCACCGGCAGCAGTGCGTCCATGACGAGGCCGATCAGCCGTCCGGTCTGCTCGCAGGAGTCGTCGGCGCTGGCTGCGGGCGGGCGTCGAGGACAACCTCGGGTCCCTCGGCCTCGACCGGATCCCGGTGGTCAACCTGCGCCACCTGGACACCGGCCCGGGCCTGCGGGCCGAGGGCGACCAGGTGGTCGACCTCGACGACCGGCTCGCGGTGATGACCGCGCTGCGGGACGAGGGCAAGATCGGCGCTACAGGACTGAGCGGCGTCACCCTCGACGGACTGCGCAGGGCCCTCCCCGCCGGTGTCGTCTGCGTCCGGAACGCCTACAGCCTGGTCGCACGCGGCGACGAGGAGATGCTCCGGCCCTGCGCCGAGGAGGGGATCGCCTGGGTACCGTTCTTCCCGCTCGGCGGCGCCTTCCCCGGTCTGCCGACGGTGGCCGACGATCCGGCCGTCGTCGCCGTCGCCCGGTCCCTCGGCCGTACTCCCGCGCGGGCCGGTCTGGCCTGGCTGCTCCACCACGCGCCGAACACCCTGCTCATCCCGGGGACGGCGGACGCCGCCCCCCTGGAGGCGAACGTGGCCGCCGGAGCGATCGAGTTCGACGAGGCCGCGCTGGCCGCCGTCGGGTCGCGGTCCGTCGACATCGTGCTCGGCTGATCCGTTCGCGACCGGTGCGTCCGGGCCCCGCCCGCCCGCGCGGCGTCTCCGTCCGCTCCCCGTGCCCGTGCCGCTCCCTCCCGCTTCCGGGCCGGCTCCCGGTGCCGCGGCGACGGCGGGGAAGGGGGAAGAGGGGCGTGCCGCCGGACCTGCCGCGCGAAGCGCCGGGCGGGGTCCGGCGGTTGTCCGGGCGGGCGGAGCGGCACCCGGCCCGGTACGCGGGCAACCGTGTGGGGCGTGCACCGGAGCGCCCGCGGACCCGGGCGGGTGATCAGCCTCTGTCCAGGCAGAAGGGATGCCCCGCGGGGTCGATGAAGACCCGCCATCTGTTCCCGCCCGGCTGGTGGCGCGGCTTGCGGGCGCCCAGCTGCAGCAGCCATGCCTCGGCCTTGTCCAGGTCCTCGACCGCGAAGTCGAGGTGGAACTGCTGGGGGACGGCCGGGTCGGGCCAGCTCGGAGCCCGGTAGCCGTCGACCCGCTGGAAGCCGATGAAGAGTCCGTCCGCACGGCGGAGACCGGCGAAGCCGGTGCCCGACTCCGGGTGGAGTTCGAGGCCTGTGATCTGCTGGTAGAACGCCGCAAGAGCGAGCGGATCAGGGCAGTCGAGCGTTATCGCGGTCAGCTTCATCTGCAGGGGCATGGCATCTCCGGGCCGATCGGTGGACCTTCGCGCTCCACACCCTAGATGCGCCGCGGGCCGCCCGAGTGCCGGGCGGCCCGCGGCGCCGGCGGCAGCGGTCAACCCGGACACGCGAAACGCGCCGTGGGCGCCGTCGTACTGCATGGCAGGCCCGGGGAGCCCGCGTGGCACGGCGCCGTGAACCGTGCTCGTCGGCTGCGGACCACCACATGACGGGGACTACCGCAGGGCGGGGATCTCGATCGCCGGGCAGCGGTCCATCACCATGTCCAGACCGGCCGCGCGGACGCGGTTGCAATCGGTACGCGCCGCGCGGCACCGTCGCCGGCCGCGAACTGCGCGATCTGCTGGGCGCCCGGGCGCACTTCGGGGCCGACGTGGCCGTCTTCGTGACGACCACGCGCTTCAGCCGCCCCTCCGAGGCGTTCGCGGTGGAGCACGGCATCCTCGCCGTGCACCGCGACCACCTGGGTCTGTGGAACAACGGCGCCTCCCTGCAGTCCCTGCTCGGCGTCAACGGCTCGGGTCAGGGCGACCGGCGGCACCGGGCCCGGTGGAAGAAGACCTACGGCACATGAACGGGTGGGATCCAGGAGACTTCCGGTCCTTCCGGACACGGGAGTGCCCGGCGCAACGGCACCAGCCCCGGTGCCGGCGCGGACCGCATCGGTGCCTTCCCCACCATCAGCCGTCAAGGTCCGTCACAACCTTGGGGGACAGCCAACTGCCGGTGAAGCACAGCCGGTACGCCGACCGCAGGGCGGGCGCCTCGGTGCGGTAGAAGCGGCATTCGTCGGCTCCCGGCGGGGCGCGCCCGCACGCCGCCGGTTTCACAACGCGCCGCGGGCTCCGCCCGGCAGAAGGGTACCGACAAGAAAAGTGTGCCAAGCAACCCTATCCGACCAATCCGGCCCCGGATCCTCCCCGAGACCGGAGCACGCCACCCGCGGCGGCCCTTTGATCCGGCGCGGCTGCGAGGTGGCCGGGCTGAGCCAGGACGAGGACGGGGTGAGCGTCGAGCTGGCCGGTGGGGCGGCGCACGTCCACCCGCCGACCGGCGGGCAGGGGCTCAACCTCGGTATCCAGGACACCGTTCAACCTCGGCTGGAAACTGGCCGCCGAGGTGGGCGGTCAGGCGCCGGAGGGGCTGCTGGACAGCTACCACACCGAACGGCACCCGGTGGCCGCCGACGTGCTGGACAACACCCGCGCGGGCCGAGCTGCTGCCCTCCGAGCCGGGTGCCCGGGCGGTGCGCCGGCTGGTGTCGGAACTGATGGACCTCAAGGAGGTGAACCGGTGCCTGATCGAGAAGATCAGCGGGACCGCGGTCCGCTACGACTTCGGTGAGGGCCATGAACTGCTCGGCCGGTGGCTGCGGGACGTGGGGCTGAAGCGGGGGCACCTGTACGCGCTGATGCACGGCGGCCGCGGGTTGCTGCTCGACCAGACCGGCCGGCTCTCGGCGGCGGGCTGGGCGGAGAGGAGCACGGAGAGCTCGCGTGGCCGGCGGCAACCCGAGGGTCTTCCGGCGGCCTCGGCCGGTTCTGTCGGCGGCCGGTGGCTCGGATGACGGCTGTGGGTCAGGGCGTTCCGGGGGGTCACGAGCGGCAGTAGGCCCGGTGCCCCTCGCGCATCGCGCGGAACCGGGCACCGAACGCGGAGCTGCTGCCCTCGACGACGCCGTGGTGGTTCCCTCCCCGGTCCGGACTCACGATCCCCGATTGGACAAGAACGAGTCGCTTTCACAACCTGCGCACGTCACTGACCTGCTTTTCCCCGGAACACTCACCCTCTGATTCAAGCCGTTCGACCGGTATTGATTGACATTCCAGTCGGCCGGTTTTTACTCTGTAAGTGTACTGGTCGAGGTGGGCGGGACGGTCGACTCCCGGTGCTCTTGCCGGAGATGCCGGAGGAGGGGCGATGAGCGGGCTCGTGAGTGGTCTCGGGGCGCGGCTGGTCGTTGTCGGGGCGGTGGGAGGCGCGGCGTCTGCTGCCGGCAGTCTTCTGGTCTCCATGCGACTGGGGTGTCGCGGCGTCCAGGCCGTGAACCTGGGAACGGGTGTCACGCTGGGGCGGGCGGCCGACGAGCTCTCCCGTCGTCAGGAGGCGGAAGCCCTGCTCTTCATCTCTGACGACAACGGCCGCGGTGTCGTGCGGCAGCTGGCCGGACTCGGGGAGTTGCAGGCCGTCGGCGCCGTTGCCCGGCCCGTCTTCGTGGGGGGTACGGGGAGCGGTTCCTGGCGGGAGCTGCGGAGTGTGGCGGCCAGACTGCATGAGCTGGGGGTGGCGCAGGTGCTCTCCGACGTGGTTGACGCGGTCTATCTGCTCCCGTCGAGGAGGGCGTACGCGACCGGGAGGGTGGCCTGCTCCCCGTCCAGGGCGGGGAGGCGTGTCCCGGTAGGGTGACGGGTTTTTAGTTTAATAGTGAAATACCGTTCGCAAGGTATCGTTCTAGTAGGGTTGGCGGGGATGGCGAAGCAGGAGCGGTCCGAACGCACCATGGAGCGGCTCGTTGCCGCGGCCGCGCAGGAGTTTGCCGCTCAGGGCTTCATGGGGACGTCACTGGCCGATGTGAGCGCCTCTGCCGGAGTGACGAAGGGGGCACTCTTCTTCCACTTCCCGACCAAGGATCAATTGGCGGACGCCGTTCTCTCGGGCGGCCAGGACGTGCTCGAGACGACACTGGAGGAACTGAGGGGGCAGGAGTCGTGCTTCCTCCAGACCGTGATCGATGCGACGCACGTGCTCAACCGGCTGCTGCGGGACGACCCGTTCATCAAGGCAAGCGTGCGGATCACGCGCGAGCGGGCGCAGGACCGCCCTGCGCCGCTCGACTTCTATCCGCTCTGGCTCGGTCGGCTGTGGCAGTTGCTGGACAGCGCGCGCCGCCATGGCGAGCTCGGGCCTTCCGTGACGGACTCCGCCGCGCGGAACCTGATCACGGCGGTGGTGTCCGGTGCCGAGACGCTGACGTGGATGCGGGTCTCCCGTGAGGAGACCGAGCAGTGGCTGAGCCACCTGTGGGAGTTGACTCTTCCGCTTCTGTGTTCGGAAACATCCGGCTCCCGGATCAGGACCACGGCTCCGGTGGTGGTCGTTCCCACGGCCGCAAGGGGATACTGACGGCGTGACCGCTGCAGACCTGTTGCCGCAAGCCGAGGGGAATTCGGACGTGGACACACTGGGCGGTAAGACCGCGCTGGTCACCGGCGCCAGTCGCGGTATAGGCCGGGGCATAGCACGGAGGCTGGCGCAGAAGGGTGCGCTGGTCGCTGTCCACTACGGTGGGAACGAGGCGGCGGCGAGGGAGACCCTCGACTTGATCGATCGGGACGGCGGGCGTGCGTTCGCCGTCCGCGCCGAACTGGGGGTGTCCGATGGTGTCGAGGGCTTGTACGCCCAGTTCGAGGGCGAACTGGCGGAGCGCGGCGAAGGCCCCGAATTCGACATCCTGGTCAACAACGCGGGGATCAGCGGATCCGCGCGGATCCACGAGGTGACCCCCGAACTGTTCGACCGCCTCTTCGCGGTCAACACCAGGTCGCTGGTCTTCCTCGTGCAGCGAGCGCTCAAGAACCTGCGCGACGGTGGCCGCATCATCAACGTCTCATCCGCGGCCACCCGGATCGCCTACCCCGAGTCCGTCGTCTACTCGATGACGAAGGGGGCCCTCAACACCTTCACGCTGGCCTTGGCCAAGGAACTCGGCGAACGCGGCATCACGGTGAACGCTGTCAGCCCCGGGTTCGTGGAGACCGACATGAACGCCGCGAGGCGGGCGACTCCGGAAGCCGAAGCCCGGCTCGCCGCCTGGTCCGTCTTCAACCGGCTCGGCCGGCCGACTGACATCGCCGATATCGTGGCCTTCCTGGCGTCGGACGCGTCCCGTTGGATCACGGGGCAGTGCATCGACGCCAGTGGGGGCTCGCACCTGTGACACGACATGGCGGCGGATCAGGGGCACCGCGCCTTTGACCCGCCGCCGAACCGTGTGTCAGCCCACGGCCACGGTCTCTTGGTCCGCGCTGGGCAAGGACAGCGAGGCGCGCAGTCCGGGTGAGCCCGTCGGGTCGAACCGGGAGAGGCGGCGCGAGGGGACGATCCCGGGCAGCAGGAAACTCCACATGTCGGCGACGCGTCGATGCAGGTCCTCCCGCCCCGTCCGAACCTGGGACATGATCTGCACCCCGGCGAACGCTCCGACGACGTGGATCGCGATGTCCGCTACGTTGACCTCGGGTTTGATGTCGCCGCGGCCCTGGGCCGGTGCCAGGCAGTCGCGCACCGTCTCGATCCACTTGTTGTAGACCGACGGGTTGGGATCGGTGAACGAACCCAGCTCTATCACCAGCCTGACCCCGGCCCGGACGCGCACGCTCGTACGCAGGTCGTACGCCATCCGGTGGGTGAGGTCGACGGCGGTCTGGACACCCGGTCGGTCGGCTGCCTCGATGACCGAGGCGACATCGAACTGATCCGCCATCAACGCCCGGGCCAACGCCTCCTTGGAGGAGAAGTGGAAGTACAGCGCGCCCTTGGTCACGCCGGCCTCCTGGGCGATGTCCGAGAGGCTGGTGATGCCGAACCCCGCGGTGTCGAAGGCCCTGGCCGCTCCGTCGAGGATGGCCTGCCGGGTGATCTCTGCGCGCTCCTGCCGTGCCCTTGCCACTGTCGCCTCCTGTTCGCCGCGGCGCGGATGGCGGTGTTCCGTCCCTCCGTTGACGACCGCGGTTCCACTGACGGCAATCTTCCTTCCTCTTGCCAAAAAATACCAGTCGCCTAGTATTCTCTGCGTCGGAGATCGATCCACCGCCGAGTGCGGTTTCGCTGTCTGTCCTGCTCAACCCCGTACTGCTGTGGTTAACACGTACGTCAGGAGGTCAGGGATGACTGCAGTACTGCAAGCCGACCGTCTTGATTTCATACGGGTCGATATCACCGAACCCGAACTCTTCCGACAGGCCGTCCCCCGCGCGCTGGTGCACCGGGCGGCGATCTCAGAGGTGCTGCTGACCGGAATCAGACGTTGCGGGGAGGACGCCTTCCGGGTGGGAGCCCAGTGGTCACGCGGCCACAGTTACTACGGCGCCGTCGCGGGCCGGTGGCACGACCCGATGCTGTTCGCAGAGTCGATCCGGCAGGTGGGACTCCTGCTCGCCCATGAAGCCCTCGGTATCCCGCTCGGCTTCAGTTTCCTCACCAAGACGATGTCGTTCGATGTCAACGAGGAGGAGGTCCGGCTGGGCCGCGGACCGGCGCACGTGGTTTTGGAGGTGACGCTGCACGACGTGGTGCGGCGCCGGAACGTCGTCTCCGCCTACGCGTATGACGTCGTCGGCTACCGCGACGGTCGGCGCATCGGATGGGGAAGCGTCACCGCCAACTGCGTCAGCGCCTCCATATACCACCGACTGCGGGGCGATCGTGCGGGGGCGACCGCGCCGCGTGACCTGCCGAGCGGAATCAGCCCCGAACTCGTCGGACGGACCTGCGAGTTCGACGTCGTGCTGAGTGCGGATTTCGACAACGGGACGCGCGAGCTGCGCGCCGACGCGGACCACCCCGTGCTGTTCGACCACCCTCTTGACCACATTCCGGGCATGGTGCTGATGGAGGCGGCACGCCAGGCAGGGCTGGCGGCCCTGGGACTGCCCGACGCACTGCTGGTCGGCTGTGGTGCCGAGTTCCACAGGTACGTGGAGTTCGACCCCCCGTGTCATGTGTCCGTGGTCAGCGCGGACGTGGACGAAGCCGACCGCAGGAAGATGCTCCGCGTCGAGTTCGAGCAGGCCGGGTCGCTCGCGGCTGCCTGTGAGGTGGCCCTCTACCAGAGCTCGTCTGCATGAGCTCCTCCACTGCTGTTCCGGAGGCGGGAAACGGGACGGGTGCCGATGTGGGGACCGGAGCCGGCGCGGTCCTCCTGGCAGGTGGGACAGGATTCATCGGAAGCGCCGTCCTGCGGGAGCTCGACCGGGCGCGCGGGCGGCACGGCACATGGTCCGCCCCCATATTTGTCATGTCCCGCAAAAGTACGGGAGTGACGGACACGGCCGGGACGCGGCACCTGGTCGGCGACCTGGCCAATCCGTCCACGCTGCGCGACGTCTGCTCCGGGGTCGGGACGGTGATCCACGCTGCCAGTTACGTGGGGCGTGACCCCCAGCGGTGTCACGACGTCAACCATGCGGGCACGCGAGCCCTGCTTGACGATGCTCACCGGCACGGTGTCCGGCGCTTCGTGTACATCAGTACGGCGTCGGTCTATGGAGCAGGCCCGCACCGCGGGCTCCGCGAGGACAGGGCGCAACATGCTCCCGCGTCGGTGGCGAGCATGACGCGACTACGGGCGGAGGAAGAGGTGCGCGGTGCAGGTGGCATCGTCCTGCGCCCCCACCTGGTCTACGGCGCGGGGGACCGCTGGTTCGTGCCCAACCTGGCGCGGGTGCTGCGGGAAAACCCCACCTGGCCGAGCAGCAGACCGGCATACAGCTCGGTGATCGCTGTCGAGGATCTCGCCCGAGCCGTCGTGGCCCTGGCGTTCAGCAACCGGTCAGATGACCACGGTGAGGTGTTCCACGCTGCCGATCCCCGGCCACTGTCCACGGAACGCCTTCTCACCGCCGTGTGCTCGATGCTGAGTCTGCCGGAGCCGCGCCGGGTACCGATTGCGGAGCACCGAGCCCGGACACGCCGGGCGTTGCCGGGTCTCTCGGAACACCAGTACGTCCTCCTTACGGAGGACCACTGGTACGACGCCGGGCGGCTCTGGCGCCGCACGGGACTGAAATCGGGGCCCGGCTTCGACAACCGCTTCGCGGCCTGTGCCCCGTGGTACGTACGGCAGTTGACGGCCGGAGGGTGAGAGCGGGGGTGGCCACCGGCTCGGCGGCCACCCCCCACCCGTCAGCCGATGCTCTTGACGACGTGCGGGTCGGCGAGGTCGTCGTCCACGCCGGCCAGCAGGAGGACGGGGACCTGTCCCTGCCCTGGTCGGCGAAGGGCCGATCCGGCACCCGGTCCTCCATCCGGTCCTCGTCGTGTACGAGTCCTCCCGAGC